>CAZKTX010000116.1:0-7995 GCA_964555805.1 uncultured Rikenellaceae bacterium | reverse complement strand
CCGTATCTTCTGCACAAGAGGCAATTACTTTTGGAGATATAATGGCCAGGGTGCCGCGGATTCAGGAGAACAACAGGGTGCGTTATATAATTGTCAAAGAAGGCGACACCCGGGAGAAGATCGAAAAGGAGTTCCAGCTTGTAAGCTGGGAGCTTCCCAGGTTCAACGATCTGAATGATGATTTTGTTCCCCGGCCTGGCCAGATCCTGTATATCGAGCCGAAAAAGGATAAGGCATCGGAAGGGATTAACTTTCACACAGCCGTTGCCGGAGAGACTATGCATGCGATCTCTCAGCTTTACGCTGTCAAGCTTAAGAGTCTTATCGAGATGAACCGTCTTGAAAAAGGTACTGAGCCAAATGCAGGTGATAAAATCTGGCTCAGGGAAACAAAGCCTCTGTAATGATTCCGGAAGTTCGCGGCCATTCCGGGTCGCAGGAGATTCAGCCGGCTCTTAATGAATATGCTTCTATTTTAAATCCCCTGAGAAATTCGGCGGCACTGAGTCTTTTTTTCCCTTCAGCCTGAAGGCTTAACAGATGAATGAATCCGCCCCTGCATGCTATTTTAAGAAAGCTCTTCCCATCCGATACTATTTGACCCGGAACGAGCTGATGTCCGGTCTGTTCCGGCATACTATCATAGATCTTGAAAGCAATCGTTTTTGATTCATTTCCAAACGCCGACCTGGCACAGGGATAGGTTGAAAGTCCACGGATGAAATTATGAATCCTGTGTGGCTCCTGGTCCCAGTCGACAAGACAGAATGCGGGTGATATCTTCGGGGCTTTCTTCATTGTTTCCCCTGGCATTATAAATTCCGACTGGGGCTTTGGCTTTATGAAATTGGTTGCTATTCCTTCAAGGGTTTTAATCACCAGCCGTGCTCCGTGCTTCATCAGCTTGTCATGAAGGTCGGAAGCATTCTCGAATGGAAAGACTGAGACCTCCTGACGAAGAAGAATGCCACCTGTGTCAGTCTTTTCATCAATAAGGAAGGTTGTCACGCCTGTTGTGGTTTCTCCGTTGATTATAACATGGTTTATAGGGGCAGCGCCCCTGTATTGCGGGAGCAGTGAGGCGTGAAGGTTTATTGTTCCCCTGGGAGGTATTGACCATATCTCGCGGGGAAGCATTCTGAAAGCCACAACCACGAAAATATCGGCATTAAGGCGCCTGAGCCTTTCTATGAAAACAGGGCTCCTGAGATCTTCGGGCTGAAGGATTGGAAGATAGTTTGACTCTGCAAACAGTTTGACTGCTGATTTTCTGACTGTCATGCCACGGCCTGCCGGTTTGTCGGGTGAAGTGACAACAGTTACAATGTTATAACCGTTCATCAGCAATGAACCAAGAGGCGCCACGGCAAATTCGGGCGTCCCCATGTACACCACTTTCAGACTTTTCATAGATTGTATCAGACCTTATATAATGCAAATCTAGGAAAAAAATCAATCCTTTGCAAAGTGCTTATAGCATGTGAGGTTGTGCCCCATTTTGCTTGCTTTGGTCTCAAGGTAGAATTCATTGTGCTTATTGGAAGGAATCTCAAGAGGAATTGTGTCAACTATTTGTATGCCATAGCCTTCCAATCCAGCTCTCTTAACTGGATTATTTGAAATCAGCCTTACCTTGCCAAGGCCGAGTTCCCTCATTATGCTGGCGCCCACACCGTAATCCCTTTCATCTTCACCGAATCCCAGTTTAAGGTTCGCCTGGACTGTATCCATGCCCTCATCCTGGAGTTTGTAAGCCTTTATCTTGTTAAACAGGCCGATTCCCCTGCCTTCCTGGTTCAGATAAATCACAACCCCTTTGCCTTCAGCCTCAACCATCTCCATGGCTTTATGGAGCTGAGGGCCGCAGTCACATCTCATGGAACCGAATATATCGCCTGTAAAGCATGAAGAGTGAAGCCTGACCATCACAGGTTCATCTTTGGTCCATGTTCCCTTAACCAATGCCGCATGTTCCAATTGATTGCTCTTCTGACGGAAAGCTATGAACTCAAATTCCCCATATTCCGTCGGAAGCTTTACTGCATCTCCTTTTTCGATAATGGAGTCCCTCTCAAGCGTGTATCTGATGAGATCCCTGATCGCTATGATTTTTATGTTGAATTTCTGTCTGATTTTTTCGAGGTCGGGCAGTCTGGCCATGGTCCCATCTTCATTCATGATTTCAACAAGCGCTCCGCCCGGCTGTAATCCGGCCATCCTTGTAAGGTCGACAACAGCTTCGGTATGTCCGGCTCTTCTGAGTACTCCCTTCGATTTTGCCTTGAGAGGGAAAATATGACCAGGACGTCCAAGGTCGGTTGGCTTTGTTTCAGGATCTACAAGTGCCTTGATTGTAAGGGCTCTGTCCTTTGCCGACACACCTGTTGATGTTTCAGGTCCCAGGAGGTCAACAGTAACCGTAAACTGGGTTTCGTGAAGGGAAGTGTTGACTCCCACCATAAGATCCAGTTCAAGTTTTTCACATCTCTCCTCCGGAAGAGCAACGCAAATGAGTCCGCGGCCGTGCCTGGCCATGAAATTTACAAGTTCCGGTGAAACAAGTTCAGCCGAACAGATGAAATCCCCCTCATTCTCCCTATCCTCGTCATCCACTACAATGATCAGTTTTCCCGAACGGATATCCTGGATGGCTTCTTCAATCGTGTTAAGCTTAATTTCCATAAGTATCTGAATTTGTTACTTCAACGGACTGTCTGCGTTTTGTTCCGATTATAAACAGCCCGTAAAGGTAATCCTTTATCTTCCTGAAGAACGCTAAGTATGTATCAATATTCATTATTACCGAATCGCTCGAAGCCTTGTATGTAAGGAAAATCCCGATTGGCAGAAGAATATATGTCGATGCCCACATGCCGGCAGCCGTACTGATAAGATTTTCTTCCACAAGCTTTTCTCCCGACAATGAAATTACATACCAGATCACAAAAAACAGTATTGATATGACAGCCGGTGTTCCCAGTCCTCCTTTTCTTATTATTGCTCCCAGCGGGGCGCCAATAAGGAAAAATACAAGGCAGGCAACAGAAAGGGTGAATTTCTTGTTCCAGTTAACCTCGTATCGCTTTATGAATTTTACATCGGTGTGACGACTTTCTCCCTGCGTCGAGAGATAGTTGCTGGCGCTCTTAATGTTTGCTATTGCCCTTGAAACGGCAGTCTTCCTTTCGATCACTCTCAGTGAATCGTACAGGGCTCTGGTTTTGAATTCGGGAACAGACCTCGCGCCCGACTGATCGGAAGAGTCTGTTCGGGCATTCTGGTTTCTTTCTGTGAACAGGAGGGTATGTGAGAACTCCTTGTAATTCTGATTCACCTTTGTTGTGTATCTTTTATTCAGGGAATCAATGTCATGCGTGAGCTGAGCAATGTTTTTCATGGCCGCGTTAGTCTTGAAAAGATCGATCTCGGTCCTCTCCAGATCAAATCCCGAAAGCGATACGACTATTGTCTGTTCACTGAAAACATCTTTCCTGAAAGGATGCTTTTTTTCCTCGCCTCCCGGTTCTCTCTCCGGCATTTCACTGTATGAATAGCCGTTAAACATTACCATCGACATTGCAGTTTCATCGGGAGTTACTCTCATGTATGCAGAGTCGGCATATATTACATCGCTGTTTCCGCGATTTTTTCGGTGGTCGTAGATAAAAACCCTGTCGAGACGGTTTGTCTGCGGATCCTTGTCAGTTATCTTGATGCTGAAACCGTCGATATCATTATTGAATGTACCGGCCTGCAGGTTAATGTCGGGCCGTTTCCTCCTTATGTCCTGCAGCAGCGTCCTTGCCTGCCTGTTGGCATACGGCAGCACGTTGTTTGAGAAAAAGAAGGAAACAATGCAGACTGCAGATATCAGGATAATCAGAGGTCTCATTATCCGGCCCAGGGATATTCCCGAGGATTTCAGGGCGGTCAGCTCGCTGTACTCACCCATGTTCCCGAATGTCATAAGCGACGCCAGTAATATTGCCAGGGGGAGAGCCATTGGTACGAATGTAAGGGAGAACTGAAACAGGAGTTCAGCCATAATAGTCAGTTCAAGACCCTTGCCGGCAAGCTCATCAATATACATCCACAGGAACTGCAATATCAGAATGATAAGCACAATGAAGAATGTGAGTATGAGCGGACCGATAAATGATTTAAGTACGAACTTATCGAGTTTCTTCAATGCCCTTCGTATTTTAATTTGCAAAAGTACTCATTTTTGACCAAAAAATATATCCTGCTTACAGATAGTCAGGTGCCCGGCCAGATTGTAATAATTATAACAGAAACCTTTGGATTGAATGAAAAGGTATTTAATCCGCATCAGGTTGCGGGATCAGGCATAGTATTAAGAAACGAAATTGCCGGAATGTAATTCAGTCAGTTTTCCTGATCAATGCTTTTTCCCCTCGTCATGAATGGCATACTCCTTTCCCTTATCCTTCCGATCATAAGATAGGGAACGAAAAACATTGCGTAAAAAATGCACCACAGAACAAAATTGGGTATGATCAGTATCTTTCTCATCGGCTGATTTGTTGAAGAAAACAAATTCTTGTTTTCTAATAACAGATTCAGCCTTTAATTATTGTGCCGGAATGGATTTACTTGCCGGCCTGAAGCTTCAGGAAACCAAGAATCTCCTCTGCATCTTTTTCAGCATCCACCGAGTCGTTTTTATAAATAATCTTCTTATCCTTTCCGATAATGAAGGTCCATCTTTTTGCTGTTACGCCTCTTGTAAGATCATGTTCAATACCGCTGACTGTTCGCTTGATTGTTCCTCCTTCGCCTGCCGGCACTCCAAACGCCCTGGCAATATCTCCCTTTTCATCCGAAAGAAGAGGAAAATTAAGGTTCTCAGCCAGTTTGAATATTTTCAGGTTTTCGGTAAGGTCGCCGCTCACTCCAACAACTATTGCCCCGGCTTTTTGAAGATCATCCCTGTGATCGCGGTACGAACATGCCTGTTTTGTGCATCCTCCCGTCATTGCAGCAGGATAGAAGTAGATAACTATATAGTTGGATCCAAGATAGTTGTTTATATCCCAGATCATTCCATCGTCTGCCGGAGCCTTGAATAAGGGTGCATTATCACCAACGGATAATACCTGCTGTCCGTTAAGTGCAGTCGTTGCTGTTAAGAATAATGCCAGAAGGCTGATTTTTGCAGTCATATCAATTGAGTTTGTTGTTTATGCTCAAACAATAAATGAAAAATATTGTTCAATGATTTTTCCCTTTCCTTCTTTAATTCAGGCATCCGAAGATGTTGGAATTCCACAGAGGAACTTAACAAAGGATCGAATGGAAAAGGAAGGCCGGCAGCTGTTTGTTTGGTAGTTAATCAGTATGTGAATTGTGCTAATTTCCAGAAATGGAATCAGTGAAAGTTGCCGGCCCGATCCAAAGATATAAAAAAATGCGACATTAACAAAAAAGAAGCCGGTAATCCTGCTGTCAATAGAGAGCTGTGGGCCAGCAACGGACTGACAGTTTCTGGAAAACCGGCTCAGTCAAATGTACATATAATTGAAATCCATAAGTATCTAATAATCAGAATTTTGATCAACGAATGCTTTTGTGTGGTGAAGAGTAAAAATTTGATTATGAACTTTCAATGTTTTCCAATTGTGTTTTTACCTGAATTAAAATGCAGGTAAACAATAAGGTGCAGTATACTATTCATTTTGTCTGATCGTTTAAATAATTCACCGGTGCACTGCATACAGTAAATCTTTATTTCACAAGCTACAATGCGACAGATCTTCAAACGAACCAGGACTCAGATGTTGATTGAGATCCTTAAGGATCAGGAAAGAAAACCGTTGTCAGGAATTTTGCGCGACAATCTGGATCTGCTGATTCATCACAGGGAGTTGCCTGTTCATTATTTCAGCCGTTATCTTTTCAAGAAGGGGATGACAAACATCAGGGATTATATCCCCAACGGGCTTGCAATGAAAATTGCCCCTGCGCTGAATGACAGCAAGGTTAAGGAAGTGCTGGATAATAAATTGTATTTCAGTATGTTTTATGGCCAATTCGATATTCCTGCCCCTAAAATCCTGATGTACAATCATAAAGACCGTTTCGTTTCCGGAAATAAACCTGTATCCGTTGAAAGTTACAGTGATTTCAGGGAGCTGATTGATTGGGTCTTCGGGGCTTACCCCGGATGCGTTGGACTCTTCATTAAGAAAACCTATTCAAGCGCAAGCGGAAGGGATATATATGCCGTAATGCGGTCTGATTTAAGTTCAAACGATAAGTTAATCAGGGATGTGTATTCAGGAATAAAGGACTCTGCATTCATATTTCAGGAAAAGGTTAAACAGCATCCTGATCTTGAAAGGCTCAGCCCTGCTTCATTGAACACAATCAGGTTTGACACATTTATAGGTGATGACGGAAAAGTTGAAGTTATCTCGGGTTTTCTCAAGATGAGCACAAATGATGCTGTCGTCGACAATGTAATTTCAGGAGGCTGCGGAGTGGGGATCGAATCAAATTCCGGCAGGTTGAAGCGCTTCGGTTATTCGAAGATCAAACTAATGGGAGTTGAAGTTCTGACGGAGCATCCCTTAACCGGAATCAGGTTTGAAGGCTATCCAGTTCCATTCTTTAATGAGGCCAGGGATCTGGCAGCTAAGGCTGCTTCCTTCATGCCCGATCTGAGGCTTGTCGGCTGGGATGTTGGGATATCGGAAAGCGGTCCGGTTCTGATCGAAGGCAATTCTGATTACGGCATCAATTCAAACGACCTGACTTACGGCGGCTATATGGCTAACGAAACATTCAGGAAGGTTATAAGTGCCGCTAAGGTCATACGTAGATAAATACAGTGTTGCAGTTGAGTATTGAATAACAAGGTGTTTACATATATAAATGTCATTCAAAACAATTACTCCCCATGCCAGAGAACTTAATTATCGATTTTACCCCGACAGGAATGATTCCCACAAAAGGTATGACACAAAAGGTGCCGGTTACAATTTCTGAAATTGTTGAGGATGTTCATGAGGCATGGGAGATTGGAATAACAAAGGTCCACCTTCATGCCAGGGATCAGCAGACCGAAGAACCGACATACAGGAAAGAGGTTTATGCGGGCATTATAGAAGGAATAAGAAAGTATGCCCCTGACCTTGTAATCTGCGTTTCACTTAGTGGAAGAACTTTCAATAGATTTGAGGAACGTTCAGAAGCCCTGGATTTATCAGGATATTTGAAACCTGATATGGGGAGTCTTACTCTTAGTTCATTGAACTTCAATAAAGTGGCAAGTATAAATACTCCTGACATGATTCAGAATCTGGCAGAAAAGATGAAGAATCTGGGAATAGTTCCTGAGTTGGAAGCTTTTGATGCTGGGATGATTAACTTTGCTAAATACCTGATAAAGAAAGAACTGCTTTCTCCACCGTATTATTTTAATTTGTTGCTTGGAAATATTGCCTGCGCCCAGGCGGATATTTTGTATGCAGGAATTATGATTCGTGATCTTCCCGAAAATTCACTCTGGAGTATAGCCGGGATAGGGGAGCACCAGCTGATGATGAACTCAGTTTCAATTGCAATCGGAGGGGGAGTCAGGGTTGGCCTTGAGGATAATATCTGGTTTGATTCATCAAGATCAAAATTAGCCGGCAATATCGACCTGATTAAAAGGATTCATGTTCTTGCAGAGGCAAATGACAGGAAAATAATGTCCCCGGAGGAGTTCAGACAAAAAATGAAGATGGAGCCCGGAAATGGTAGATATGGTCGTGATTACAGCAAAAACTGAAAAGATGGACGACAACAGGGAAAAAAAGGCGGAAGCATCATTTTTTAAAAAAATAAAATCAAGGGTTCGCCATGGCATGATAATGCAATCGATCAGGAACAAGCTGATCACGATAGGGATCGATATTTCACCTTATTATTGGTATCAGGAAGGAGCCAACACCACAAAAATTCCTGAGATTCCGGGAACAGTTTCAGATT
>CAZKTX010000115.1:0-8082 GCA_964555805.1 uncultured Rikenellaceae bacterium | reverse complement strand
CAGTTTCGACTGTTATCTCAGGCGTTTCGGGTGAATACTTCAAGGCATTGTCCAGTAGATTATTAACGAGATTTGTGAGATGCTCCGCATCACCTGAAACAACAGGTTCAGCTGCATTCAGGTTAAGTGTCATCCTGCCGTTCTTCTGGTGAACCTGGATTTCTATGGTTTCAGCCGCCCTTGAGATAATTGAATGCATTGAAACATTCTCAAACCTGAAATCAATCTCTTTCCTGTCGAGTGATGCAATCTGAAGGATTGTCTCGACCTTCTTGTTCATCCTGCTGTTCTCCTTCTTGATCATGCCAATAAAATGCCTGATGCTGTTTTCATCATTTATCACCTTCGGATTTGTAATTGTATCAGCAGCAAGAGATATTGTGGCAATGGGAGTCTTGAATTCATGTGTCATATTATTAAGGAAGTCGGATTTCATTTCCGAAATCCTTTTTTGCCTTATCAGGAAGAATAGGCTCAGGGCAAAAGTAGCCAGGATTATGAAGGAAAAGAGCAAAGATCCTCCCAGAATCCATGACATGGAGCCCAGAACATAATTCCGCTTTTCCGGAAAGATGACAGAAAGGATCAGGTTCTGCCTCATAATGTTGTCGGGGAAAAGGCGGACCATATAACTGCTTTTAAGGAAGTCATTTTTCCCGGTCTTCCCTGTGGTTCCGTCCTTTATCTGTCCATCTCTTATAACAGCAAATTCGAAAGGTGTTTCTATTCCGGAGAACTGAAGGGACCTGCCAAGAACATTCCGGACCTCAACGGGGTTAAGTTCCATCGTCTTCTCCCACAGATACACCTCAGCAATCATCTCCTCGCTCATAGTCTGAAATTCGCTTGCCCTTTTCCTGACCCGGTCGATGAAATCCCTTGTAGTGACAGGCGGAGAGGATTGTGTTGCCCTTCGTAATTCCACATCGACGGGTTCCTGGTAAAAAGATGTATCGGTTCTTGTAATTACCGGTTCATTGAACCTTACAGTTCCTGTTGAATCGACTGTGCCTGTCATCGACTGGCTCGTAACACTGTAGTTGTAGTTTTTCCCATCATTGGAGGAATAGCTGCCGACACTCATATATGAGGACACATCGGCTCCCTGCTGATTGAAGGAAGCAGGAGAATTAAAGAAGAAATCCATCCTGCGGTTTGATTCTATCGTCTGTGCAGCATCGTTAAGACCTGCAAAAACTGCCCTGTTGAAAATATCATTTCTGATTTTCAGGGCATTGCTTATCCATACAATCTGCACCCAGATGATCCCCGTAATTGAGATCAGCATCATTAGAATCAGACCGATGAATTTGTTCTTGCTCATGGCACAAATTTAAGTTTTTCTCAAATCCCATAACAGGATTTAACTTTTCCTTAACTCTTATTAACCTGATTTTAACTCTGTTTGGAAAGTGCCGGTGTATCTTTGCACAGGTTGAGATCAGAAGGGTATCCTGAAAAAGGATAAAGAAAGAACAGAGACAGGAGTTATTGCTTTCATGACAGAAGAAAATGAGTCTGGATTTTCCGGGCTCATTTTTTTATGCCTCCACATTCCTGAAAAGTTTCCAGACGTCGCCGGCGGGAAGGGGTGCAGTTATTGTAACCTTTTCCTTTTTCACAGGATGGATAAATTCAAGCCGCCTTGCCAGGAGACAGATGCTGCCATCTTCATTTGACCTCGGATAACCATACTTCAGGTCGCCCTTTATTGGGCAACCTATGCTCGCAAGTTGTGCCCTGATCTGATGGTGCCTTCCAGTATGGAGTTCAACTTCAAGAAGGAAGAAGCGTTCGGATCTTCCGGCGAGCCGGTATGTCAGGCTGGCCTGCTTCGATCCCCTTACTTCATTGTCATAAACATAAGTTTTATTTTGTGTCTCATTCTTTTTCAGATAATGAGTAAGGGTATCCTCATCTTTCGGAGGCCTTTCATTTACAATCGCAAGGTAAGTCTTTCTTACTTCACGGGTGCGGAATATCTCATTCATGCGTTCAAGGGCTTTGGAGGTCCTGGCAAACAGCAGAACCCCGCTTGCCGGCCTGTCGAGCCTGTGAATAAGGCCGAGGTAAACGGCTCCCGGTTTTTTATACTTTTCAGCCAGATATTTTTTAACGGCTGAATCGATTGCTTCATCTTTAGTACGGTCGCCCTGTGAAAGTTCGGCAGGCTTTTTCAGGACAGCGATCAGATGATTGTCCTCAAATAATACTTCAACCATTAATAATATTTTAATACTGTTCCTTTTCGTTCGGGAAATCCCTTGAACGGACATCCTTTATATATTGCTCAACCGCTTTAAGGATTTCATCATGAAGGTTATGATATCTCCTCAGAAACCTGGGGGAGAATTCCTTGTTTATCCCAAGCATATCATGAATAACAAGTACCTGTCCGTCAGTTCCCGGCCCCGCTCCTATTCCTATCACTGGTATCTTAAGTGTATCAGTGACCTCTTCAGCCAGTTTTGCCGGGATCTTTTCAAGCACAATTGCAAAGCATCCCAGTTTCTCAAGTATCCGGGCGTCTTCCAGAAGGCGGCGGGCTTCATCTTCCTCCCTTGCCCTGACAACATATGTCCCGAACTTATGAATTGACTGGGGTGTCAGACCAAGATGCCCCATAACCGGTATCCCAGCCGAGAGTATACGTTCTATCGACTCAGCCACCTGCTGTCCTCCCTCGAGCTTAACGGCCGATGCTCCTGTCTCTTTCATAATTCTGATCGATGATGCAAGGGCTTCCCTTGAATTACCCTGGTAGGTTCCGAAAGGAAGGTCAACAACAACAAGAGCTCTTTTCACTCCTCTTGACACTGACGCCGCATGGTAAATCATATTGTCGAGCGTTATGGGAAGTGTTGTATCATAACCTGCCATCACGTTGGATGCAGAATCGCCAACCAGAATTACGTCTATCTCAGCTTCATCGATAATCCTTGCCATCGAGAAATCATATGCAGTAAGCATGGCAATCTTGTCACCGTTGAGTTTCATTTCCTGAAGGACATGAGTCGTGACTTTCCTGACAATTTTGTTTACCGACATGATTAAACAGGTTTGATTCTGCTGCAAAGCTACGAATTTAAGGCAGAGAATGTAATTGCACATAAAATGTTTTTACTATGTCATGCCTTTGCAAACCAGCATGTCTTTTTGTCACTTTAGTCAGATTGTTCAAACATTTGAGTGCCATAATTTCATAAAAATTACAGGTTACGGCAATGGCATAATCATTGCAGTTTAAGGAAACAATAATTGAAATTTTATAAAAATCATAAAATGGGAAAGATAATAGGAATCGACCTGGGAACCACAAACTCATGCGTCGCCGTAATGGAAGGGAATGAGCCTGTAGTTATCCCTAACAGCGAGGGCAAGAGGACCACGCCTTCAATAGTTGCTTTTGTTGAGAACGGAGAACGGAAGGTGGGCGATCCTGCCAAGCGACAGGCCATCACAAATGCCCATAAGACAATTTATTCAATCAAGCGGTTCATGGGTGAAACGTATGATAAGGTCAATGCCGAGATCAAACGCGTAACCTTCAACGTCGTCAAGGGGGACAACAACACTCCAAGAGTTAAGATCGACAACAGGTTGTATTCTCCCCAGGAAATCTCCGCCATGATACTTCAGAAAATGAAGAAAACCGCTGAAGATTATCTTGGACAGGAAGTTACAGATGCGGTTATAACAGTGCCGGCTTACTTCAGCGATTCACAGCGTCAGGCTACAAAAGAAGCGGGTGAAATCGCCGGACTGAATGTAAAAAGGATCATAAACGAACCGACAGCCGCTTCACTTGCTTACGGACTTGATAAAAAATCACAGGACCTTAAGATCGCCGTCTTCGACCTGGGCGGAGGGACTTTCGATATTTCGATACTTGAACTGGGAGATGGTGTTTTTGAAGTGAAATCTACAAACGGCGACACACACCTCGGAGGAGACGACTTCGACCATAAAATTATTGACTGGCTTGCTGAGGAGTTTCTTAAGGAAGAAGGTGTCGACCTCAGAAAAGATCCCATGGCTCTCCAGAGACTGAAGGAAGCTTCAGAAAAAGCCAAGATTGAACTCTCGAGCGCTACATCAACCGAGATAAACCTTCCGTACATAATGCCGGTTGACGGAATTCCGAAGCACCTTGTTAAGACTCTTACAAGGGCCCAGTTCGAAAAGCTTTGCGACAGCCTGATCCAGGCATGTCTCGAGCCATGCAAGAAAGCTCTTGCCGATTCGGGTCTCAAGAATTCTGAAATTGACGAGGTCCTTCTTGTGGGCGGATCGACAAGAATTCCTGCAATACAGCAGCTTGTTGAAAAGTTCTTCGGTAAAACCCCTTCAAAGGGCGTCAATCCCGATGAGGTTGTTGCAGTTGGCGCAGCCATCCAGGGCGGAGTTCTTACAGGTGAGGTCAAGGATATTCTCCTTCTCGATGTAACCCCTCTTTCGCTTGGGATTGAGACAATGGGCGGTGTAATGACAAAACTTATTGAATCAAATACAACAATACCTACAAAAAAGTCGGAGGTATTCACAACTGCAGCCGACAGCCAGCCTTCGGTAGAGATACACATTCTTCAGGGTGAAAGACCAATGGCAGCAGGCAACAAGACAATCGGTCGCTTTCATCTCGACGGACTTCCTCCTGCCCCAAGAGGTGTACCTCAGATAGAAGTCTCCTTCGACATTGATGCAAACGGTATACTTCACGTAACCGCCAAGGACAGGGGAACCGGAAAAGAACAAAGAATAAGGATCGAGGCTTCTTCGGGTCTGAGTGACGATGAAATAAAGAAAATGAGGGAAGAGGCAAGAGCCAATGCCGAGGCCGATAACCTTGCAAAACAAAAAGTTGACAAGATCAACAGCGCCGACAGCATGATATTCTCAACTGAAAAACAACTGAGAGAATTTGGCGACAAGATTCCGTCCGACAAGAAGGCAGGCATTGAAACCGCACTTTCAAAACTTAAGGATGCCCACAAATCGCAGGATGTCGATGCAATCGACAAAGCCCTTGCCGAATTGAACTCAATCTGGCAGTCAGCTTCAGAAGAGATGTACAAAACCGCTCAGAATTCAGGTCAGACTACCTCTCAACCCGGACCCGAACAGCCAGGCCCCGGAAAAACCCAGTCGGGTAATGATGAAGTGACCGACGTGGACTTCGAAGAGGTTAAGTAATAACTCGTTCATGATAAATTGCCTGAGGCTGAATTCTTTTCAGCCTCTTTTTTTGTACTTTTGTCAGGCATAAACGGACTGATTTTTATGAGACATAGCTATACAGCAATTATTACAGTGTTATTGTCTTTGTTCTCTTTCACTGCAATGCATGGACAGGAAATCAACAGAAGCGACAAGGATGGAAAGAAACAGGGGCGGTGGATAAAGAATTACCCGAACGGGAAAGTGATGTATGACGGCGTTTTCAGAAATGACAAACCGGAAGGTGAGTTCAGGAGATATTATGAGGAAGGACAATTGAAATCGCTGCTTGTATTCACAAACAATGGAACTGAAGCACAAGCTATATTGTACTACCTTAACGGGCTCACTGCATCATCCGGCAAATACGTCAACCAGCTCAAGGAAGGCAAGTGGCAGTTCTACTCATACACAGTAAAAGACCTGCTCATAAGTGAGGCAGAGTACAGGGAAGATAAACTTAACGGCCTGATGATCAATTACTACCCCGACGGAAAGGCAGCTGAGAAAATTATGTACAGGAATAACCTCAAACATGGTGAATGCCTGAAATACTACCCTGACGGGACCCTGACCCTGAGGACTAACTATGAAAACGGGAAAATTAACGGCAGGTTTGAAGCATTCCATGAAAACGGCAAACCCGAAATGACCGGGCAGTACAAGGACAACTTAAGGGATGGACAATGGGTGATCTACCGGAATGACGGTAGTCAGAGATTCAGAACCGGTTATACAGCCGGCATACCTGACAACAGAAGCATCGATATTTATGAATCAGAATACATTGATTCACTTGAAAGGATTAAAGTCAACATTGCCGATCCTGAAAAAAAAGGTGAAATATGGTAAGGGGATTCATAGATCCTGCCAGACTGAAATTTGCCATTACCGCTCTGACACTTCTGATAATTGTTCAATGCCAGCCAGTGAAATGTCAGGAGAAGGTCTGGAATTACTTCTACAGAATTCATTTCACCGACAAGGGAGACAATGATGTTTCGGGTTTTTCACCTGAAGACCTTCTTTCAGAGAGAGCAACAGAGCGAAGGAGAAAGGCAGGAATTGCCGTGCCGGATTACCGTGACCTCCCTGTATGGAAAGACTATACTGACCAGATCGAAATGACAGGACTTACTCTGCACTGTACTTCAAAGTGGCTGAACACAGCATTGTTTAAGTCGTCGGTTCCTGCCGATCCAGGAATGCTGGATCAGTTTCCCTTCATAAAAGATGTGAAAATCGTCAGAAGCCCCGTAAGCAAAGGATTTACACATGACAAAAGTGAGGATGACTTAAGTTCCCGCGACCTGCCTCCATACAACAATTCCCTGTCAATGATCAACGGGCTCAGAGTGCTCAGTTCAGGACTTACAGGTGAAGGGGTGCTTATTGCTGTCATCGACGGAGGATTCACAAATGCCGACCTGATTCCCTCACTCGACAATCTCCGGAACAGGAACGGGATAAAGGGAACCTATGATTTTGCGGACAGGGACGAATTCGTATATGACTATAATGATCACGGCACTGCCGTTCTGTCGGTTCTTGCAGGGATGCTTCCCGGAGCAATTGAAGGAAGCGCTCCGGGGGCCGATTACTTGCTGCTGCGAAGTGAGATTACCGAATCTGAATATCCTGCGGAGGAGGATCTGTGGACTGCTGCAGCCGAATTTGCCGACAGCATAGGAGCTGACATAATTTCATCATCACTGGGATACTGCACATTCGACGATCCGCTAATGGACTACAGTTTCTCTGATATGGACGGAGATAAAGCCTTCGTCACAAAGGCTGCCGACATTGCTGCATCAAAGGGGATCCTTGTTGTAAACAGTGCCGGCAATGAGAGAAAAACGCCATGGGTCAGAATAATAGCTCCTTCCGACGGTGATTCAGTTCTGGCTGTGGGAGCAGTCGACGGAGACAGGATAATATCCTCCTTTTCGTCTGCAGGACCAGGTTCCGACCGTCAGGTTAAGCCAGACATCGTTTCACAGGGAGTCAGCGTTCCGGTGCAGGTAAGTCCTGCCATGATTTCAAGGGCAAGCGGAACATCATTCTCTTGCCCGCTAATAAGCGGGATGTGCGCCTGCATTATGCAGGCTGTCCCGCAGGCCACAAACTTTGAAATTATTTCAGCTCTTCAATCGGCATCCGACAGACACCTCACACCCGATTCGTTGTATGGATTCGGAATCCCTGACATAGAGAAGACAATAGCAATTCTACAGGAAAAACACGTTCCGAAACCAGCTTCAGGGATAGTTGTTTTTCCGAATCCATTCAGAAATAAACTGTTCATTAACTTTTCTGCCATCCCCGAAAAACTCACCCTTGAACTTTTCGATCAGAGCGGAAGGCTTTTGATGAAAAGAAAATATTCAGACTTTGTCAGCAGAAGTCTGACACTTGATGATTTGCCTGTCCCGGGAAAAGGCGTTTATTTTGTAAGGTTCATCACTCAGGATGAAACATATATTCATAAGATTATTAAGGTCGAGGATCCCCGATGAATGAAAAACTGTCTCTCACTGAACTGCAGCTTGTAATAAAGGATTCCCTTTACCTGGCCCTGCCTGATATGTACTGGGTGATCGCAGAGATATCTGAGATTAAAGAGAATTACAACGGCCACTGCTATCTGGAACTCATCGAAAAGCACCCCGATGATATGAACATAAGGGCAAGAGTGAGGGCAGTGATCTGGAACAGCAGGTACAGGTTCATTAAAACATATTTTGAGAATTCGGCCGGAGAGTCATTGAGAGAAGGCCTTAAGATTCTTGTCAGGGTAAAGATCGAGTATCATGAAATATACGGGCTCAGTCTCGTGATCAACGATATCGACCCGGCTTTTACAAT
>CAZKTX010000114.1:0-8259 GCA_964555805.1 uncultured Rikenellaceae bacterium | reverse complement strand
GTTATCTTCATTGATTGTATTCAGTCGCATTTTGGGTATTCCGGGATACTGGTACTCGGCAAACACGTATGAATAATCCTTCCGTACTGCCTTTTGTACTCTTTCCTCGGCGAAAATGTCAATTGCATCACGGCTTTTATAGTTGAATGCCCTCACATCATCCATTCCTGCGATGTGGTCCTTGTGTTCATGTGTAAGAACAATAGCATCGAGCTTCCTTACATTTTCACGAAGCATCTGCTGGCGGAAATCAGGTCCGGCATCAATCACAAAGACAGTTTCCCCCTTTTCTATAAGTATGGAGGTCCGGAGTCTGTTGTCGTGCAGGTCGCCGGAACGGCATGTCTCGCAGTCGCATGCTATTACCGGCACACCCTGAGAGGTGCCTGTTCCCAGAAAGGTGATTTTCACTTTAAAATATTTCAAGGCAAACCTAAAGCAAAAATCATTAACTGCCAATAACACTTAATATTTTATTTCTTTAAATCCCGATAACGGTTAATAATGTTACTTTTACAAATCACCCCGATACTATGGCTGCCGGAAAGATATACCTTATACCTGTCACCCTGGGTAATCAGAATTACAATTATGTAATCCCGCAGGGAGTTCTGGAGATAACCAGGTCGCTCAGGCTGTTTGCAGTTGAAAATATAAGAAGCGCACGGCGTTATCTGAGGCTGATTGACAAGGATTTCCCGATTGACGAGACTGAGTTTCTTGAACTCAGCGAGCACACAAGTGAATCTGAAATAAGCCAGTTTCTCGAGCCGGTTGGCAGGGGAAATGATATTGGACTAATGAGTGAAGCAGGCCTGCCCGGGATAGCTGATCCGGGAGCCCTGCTGGTTTCAGCGGCCCACAGGCTCAGGATCAGGGTAATTCCGCTTTCGGGGCCGTCCTCCATTCTGCTGTCATTGATTTCCTCCGGTCTTAATGGGCAGAACTTCACATTTAACGGATATCTTCCGGTCAAACCTGCCGAAAGGACAGCAACTCTTAAAGCGCTTGAAAAAAAATCAAGGGAAGGAATTGCGCAGATCTTCATGGAGACACCCTACCGCAACCAGAGGATGCTGGAGTCCTTACTGTCGGTATGCAGCGATGAAACTTTACTTTGCATAGCCACAGATATCACTCTGCCGGGAGAAAGCATCCGCACAATGACAATCGCTGAATGGAGAAAGAATGTTCCCTCCATAAACGACAGGCCCACCGTGTTTGTTCTTCAGTGAATTTTTCCTCTCAGTCGGTATGCTTAACCAGTTTTACGAGGTTAGCCTGAAAAATAAAAGGTGTGTACGGATTGATGTATAAATTTCCCCTTTCTCCGAAAGCCAGTTTTGAGGGTGCGAGGAATAATGATATACCACCAACTTTCATGTAGGTAACAGCCTCATCGAAACCCGGCACCAGCTTTCCCTCATTTACAGGCACAATAAGAGTATCGGATGTATCGAGGTTCGACTGGAGTATGTTCCTGTTAAGATAATGTACTGCATAATACAGATATGCAGTGTCGTGAGTCTCTGCCTGCAGGCCGGTTCCGGGAATGTAGTCGAGATAGTACAAACCGCTGGTTTTCAATTGGAAATCAAGAGTATCGTTATCTGAAAGAAAATTCTGGATCTGGAGACTCTCATTAAGCGCCGGGTCATCCGGACCAGATGAAAGGTCACATGATTGCAGCAGGAGCAGCGACAACAACACAGCCAGGAACAATGACTTCTGATAATAAAGGTATTTCATCATAATAATTAAGTTAGAATATATTTTCAAGCAATAATCGTTCCATTTATTCATATCCGATCACATTCACCCTGTAAACAATTATAGTTCTTGGGGGGATTTTCTTTCCGTCACCCACAAGGCCGTGGGCCAGGAACGGAGGCAGAATGAAAAGGGCTTTACCTCCTGGTTTAAGCAGTCGTAACCCTTCATTCAGTCCTGGTTCAATATCCGATTTCCCCACGGTCACCTGCATGGGACCTGATTCGTCTGAAGAATAACAAAAAGTGCCGTCTATCAGTTCGCAGCGGTAGGCCATCTGTATCCTGTCATTATCTCTGAGCAAATCACCTTCTCCCTCTTCCTCGATTAGATACCACAACCCTGCAGGAGACTCCTTCATAGTGAGTCCCTTTCTTTCTATATAATTCTCAATGATTTCCCTGTCTTTCTGGACCAGGAACCGGTTCATTTCAGCCATCTCATTCTTGCCCGGCTTTTGCGGTTGTTCACCATCAGGCCTGCCGTTCCTGCATGAGCAGGGAAGCAAAATCAACATAAATATAACAGCCAGGCTCTGCTTCATGATTACTTTCTTCACTTTCAGTCCTTCAAAAGCAAAGCTTTCTGTTCCCCGAGTACTTTAAGAAAATACGCGATAGTATTGTCGAGGGTGTCATAATATTCTCCTCCGGAAGCATTGAGGTGACCTCCTCCCGAGAAATATCTGGAGGCAAAGTCATTTGAAGGGAAGATACCCTTCGATCTGAAGGAAATTTTTACAAAGTTGTCCTTCTCCATGAAAAACACAGAAAAAACTATCCCCTTTATCGACAGGGGAAGGTTTACAAAACCCTCAGTGTCGCCTTTAACATGCTTGAATTCAGCCAGATCATTCTTTGTCAGATATATATATGCCGTTCTGTACTCCTCAAGTACTGTCATTCTCTGATATAGCGAAAAACCCATGAGCTTCATCCTTTCCGCCGAGAAATTATTATATACAGTGTTCAGGATATGTCCCCTGTCAATTCCGGTTTCGAGCAGGTCAGCCACCACACGCATTGTATTGCCCGTATACGCACCATGTTCGAAATTGCCTGTATCTGTAATTATACCTACATATACGCCCTCGGAATAGGAACTGTCGCGAAAAGGTTCCCCGTTAAGTATTGTTACAATCTCATGCACAAGCTCCGCAGTGGAGCATTTCGAGGGGTCCGATATCAGGAGGTTTGCAAAATCCGAAGGCTCAAGGTGGTGATCGATTATGACCTTTGGCGCCCTGGATGAAATAACGAAAGACTCCGCCTCTCCAAGCCGGTTAGGCTGGTTGAAATCGAGCATAACAATAAGGCCGGCATTTTCAATGAGTTGTCTGCATTTCTTTCTCTTCCTGATAAAGACGTTAATTTTTTCCGAACCATCCATCCATTTCAGGAACTCCTGAAGGTTATTCGGGCACATCATTTCAACCTTAAGGCCCTTGCTAATAAGATACCTGTAAAGTGCAAGCTGAGAACCAATTGCATCGCCATCCGGATTGATATGGCTTATCAGCAATATATTGTCAGACGATCCCAGAAGTTCCGAAAATTCTTTTGTATATTTGGCCAGTTCAATCACTTTCACTTCGGCTTAATCAAGGTGTCAAAGATAGGAAATTATTTTTCAGGCATAGTTTCATTAAGGATATGGACGGCAAATATACATTTTCAATCATAAAACCGAACGCGGTAAGGACCGGGAAAACAGGTCCGATACTTTCAATGATAAATGAAGGAGGTTTTGAAATCTCGGCCATCAGGATGGTCCAGATGACAATTCAGCAGGCGGATGCATTTTACGAAGTCCACAGGGGAAAGCCTTTTTATGAGGATCTTGTTGAGTTCATGACGTCAGGACCTGTAATTGTAATGATTCTCAAGCACGACGACGCCGTAAATGAATTCCGCCGGCTGATCGGCGCCACTGATCCTGAAAAAGCTGAACAGGGAACCGTAAGAAAGAATTTTGGAGTATCGGTAAAAATGAATGCCGTACACGGGTCCGACAGCGATGAAAATGCAGTCAGGGAATCAAACTTTTTCTTTTCGGAGATTGAAAGATACTGTTAATAGTATGAAATCAGAGACAAAGGGCACTCCTGCTGAAAAAAGGCAGATTGAAAAGTATTCCTCAGCCTTCACCCTCTCGGACATGGAGATATTCATTTTCCCCGACCTGTTCTATCCCCTTGTCCTGGCTAATATTATGTCGCCGCTTATCTGGAAATGGCGCGATGATCCATGGTTTGCCGATATCGACAGAAAAGGGTTCACTTACAAGGTAAACAGGATAAAGCAGTACATAATCCAGAATTATGTATTCAACCTCGACCTTGCTACATGGGGACTTACAACAAAGACAAGGGAGATTGACCGGTTCAGCGAATTTTTCGACATAGAAATGCTCCGCCAGTCAAACGCCCTGTTCGGCTATGAAGGAGACAAATACTATTTCGACATTGACATAAGGAAGCACTTCGGGCTTGACAGGTTCACAACTGATGTGATCCCTTACTGGAAGACTGAAACAGTCGAGGCCATGACGGCATTCAGATACAGGGAAAACTTCACGACCGGCGCAGGAGAGTGTGTTTCACTTGCATCTCTTTATGCGGCTGCAATGTTTATTGTCGGCAGAATTCCCCTCGAAAAGATATTCCTGATAGCTACACCGCTTCACTCACAAAACTTCATCACCGAAAAAGAAGGCCTTATAACAAATAACAGGAGGATAGTGACAAGGAACATGTGGTTCAACGGCACATCACTTACTGAAAAGGCACGACGTGCTCTCGAAAATGAGAAAGTAACAATTGTAACTCATATTTCGGGGCATATCCATACAGTCTACAATGAGGCAACAATAGACCCGGACGCCTACAAGTATTTCTCATCGAAGTTGAGGGCTTTCCTGAAGACTGACATAACTGACATGGTTTTTATCAATTTCCTCAGGTTCAAGCAGAAATACAAAAAAATATTCCAGTACATGTGCGAGTGCTCCGGTAAGAAGAGATACATTTCGCTTGAAAAGATGTTCGAATATGAACACACGAGTAAATACAATCTCTCAAAAGAGACCAGGGCCAGTCTTGTAAATGAAATTGAAGGGGATGAATTCCATCTGAGTCCTTTCTATGGGATGATAATGCTGAACGACATTGAGGATATCTTCTCAAATGACAGAAGCTGCAGTCTTGAGGAATTCAGAACTGAATTCATCAAGTATTCCTGCGGAGTCAGCGAAGCATTTCTGGCTGAGATGTTTGAAGATCTTGAGAAATATACTGTCACGGAGCCGAATTTACCCGACAGCGAGAAGTTCTACACAACTGAGGTAGTTCCCTCGATATCGCCGGAGAATACACGGGAGGAAATTATCAGAACAGTGACGGAGCTCACAGGCAGATCCGAAATGGCCAATCTTACAATGTATGTTTACAGGCAGATGGATAAGATCGACTGGATTCCGTTCATTAAGGCATCTATGGAGAGGAATCCCGTATGCTACAGTGAACTCGAATCCATGCTGGTTGACGAAGTATACGGAATACTGGGAAAGATGCCCGATGAATCGATTTACGACAGCAACCGGCTTGCACTGCCTGATGAAGTGTGGAATTTCAAGCGTGGCGACGGCGTTGAGAAGGCCCTCTTGCTTGCCGATTTTATCGGGATGAAATACCCAGGGTCGCCGGTTCAGATTGAGATATCGGGTTCAAGGGTCGTTTTAAGGTACAGATCCGAAGAATTTCCTTTCAATTCATCAAAGGGATTCAGAAAGCTGATTACAATTTCCGGAAAAGTCTATAGTGTAAAGGACTTATCTTAAAACTATTTCCCGTATCAGTTCCTTGCCGGATTTCTCGTTCAGTTTCTCCCTGAGAGCCTCCCTGAGCATCATCAGTTCGTTCCGTGCAACCGATGATGTAAGGTGGATATACAGAACATGATCTCTTATATATACCTTCGAAGTCCTTGACGAAATTGCTTTCCCGACCATATCTTCCCAGGAGTTTATAAGATTGACTTCAAGGAGTTTGCCTTCAAGGTTCATTTCCCTGATGTAATCCTTCATAGCTTCGGCAATCGATATTGTCCTGCTTCTTCTCATTATTCCCCATTCCCGGTTACCCCGTCAATGCCATCTTCATTTATCCTGAAGAGCCTGTAGTCGGTTTTAATGCTTTCAAGAATATCATGAAGCCGATCCTGGTGAGTGTCGGTAATAAATATCTGACCAAACCTGTGATTCCCCACGAGCCTAATTATCTGCGCCACCCTGCCTGCATCAAACTTGTCAAAAATGTCATCAAGAAGCATTATAGGCGGGTATCCGGCCTTCCGCTTTATATAATCAAACTTGGCAAGCTTCAGGGAAACAAGAAATGATTTCTGCTGACCCTGTGAACCAAGCGATTTAACAGGATAGCCATCCATTTCAAAAATAAGGTCGTCCTTATGGATGCCGACAGTAGTATACTCCAGGGCCCTGTCCTTGTTTGCCGAAGCAGAAAGCATCGCCTGAAAATCACCTTCACTCAGGTGCGACCTGTATTTGAGGCCGACAGCTTCCCTGCTGTTTGACACCATTGTATAATACTCATAGAAGACAGGGACGATCTCGTTTATAAGCAGGCTCCTTTCAGCATGGACCAGGCTCCCGTAACGGACAAGCTGGGCGTCCCAGATTGAAAGCATATCCGGATCAAACTGACCTGATTCCGAAAAATCCCTGAGGAGTTTGTTCCTCTGTTGCAGTGCTTTGTTATAATTAAGAACAGCTTCGAGGTATTCGGCATTATACTGGCTTATAATCTTGTTCATGAACTTCCTCCGTTCCTCGCTCCCTTCAATTATAAGGGCGCTGTCGGCCGGGGATATCATAACAACGGGATACCTGCCCACATGATCCGAAAGCCGGGAGTATTCCTTCCCGTTCCTCTTGAGCATCTTCTGTTTCTGCCTGTGGAATGAACAGAAAATATTATCCTCCTCCCCGTTCTTTTCAAATATCCCCTGTATAATGAAGAAGTCCTCATTGTGCCTGATGCTGGCGCTGTCGATATTATTGAAAAAACTCTTTGTAAGCGACAAATAATGGATTGCATCAAGAATATTTGTCTTTCCTACACCGTTGTTGCCCACGATGCAATTTATCCTCGGGGAGAATTCAATGTCGGCCTGGCCGTAATTCTTGAAGTTGGTTAAGAGGAGTTTTTTAAGGTACATTTTCAGGCACAGGATTCAGGTTAGGGATAAAATACAAATTTACAAAAAAGTACCTTTTATCGAAATTAATCGTCAAGCAATTGATATTCCAAAGATTAAGCATCTGATTAAACTCCTGTTTTTTTTAAGCATTTATTTCAAAATTACTTTAAAAGAACTACTTTTGCGGAGTTATTTTTTTAAGTGATTTAAGCATAAACTGTTATGTCAAAAAGTAAGAAAGATGAGAATCCTCAGGGGATTAAGAACGTAGAAGAAACACTGACCAAAACAGAACAATTCCTTGAAGCAAATTACAAGCCGTTGCTTATAGGCCTTGTCGTTCTTGTAGTTTTAGTTGGTCTTTTCTGGCTGGGGAGGATGTATGTTACGAAACAGAACGATGAGGCTCAGTCTCAGATGTACCAGGCCCAGCGTTACCTCGAACTCGATTCAATCAATCTTGCCCTTAATGGTGACGGCAACTATCTTGGTTTTATTGATATTGCAAAGGAATACAAGATGACCCGTGCAGGCAATCTTGCACGCTATGGGGCAGGAATCTGCAACCTGCAACTTGGCAACTACGAAGAAGCAATTGAATACCTTAACAAATATTCTAAGAAGGACAAGGTCCTGGGTTCAATAGCTATAGGGGCCACAGGAGATGCACTTGTTGAACTCGGACAGACTGATAAAGGCATTTCAAAATATATGGAGGCTGCTGAATTTGCGGACAACGCATTCAATACACCGCTGTACCTTATGAAGGCCGGTGAATTGTATGAACTGACAGGCAAATATCCGGAAGCGCTTAAAGTGTATGAAAGAATCAAGTCTGAGTATCCGGCAAGCACAGAAGGCTCATCGATAGACAAATACATTGCAAGGGTAAAAGTACTTTCAAAATAATGAGTACTGCTGATCTATCGGTTTACGATCAGGACTCTGTTCCTGATGCCGGCAAGCTTAGATTCGGGATAGTAGTCGCCGATTGGAATCACGATGTCACGGCTTCTCTTCTCGACGGCGCATTAAAGACACTTAAAAAGCATGGAGCAACAGACAACAATATTGTTGTCAAGCATGTACCGGGCAGTTTTGAACTGACGCTTGGCGCGCAGTTCCTTGCCGAATATGACGACCTTGACGCAATAATTTGTCTGGGATGCGTAATTCAGGGCGAAACACCGCATTTCACGTATATCTGCCAGGGTGTTACATATGGAATCACAAAGCTCAATCTCGACTACAACATACCCTTCATTTTCGG
>CAZKTX010000113.1:0-8416 GCA_964555805.1 uncultured Rikenellaceae bacterium | reverse complement strand
GAAGACAGGAGATGGAAGAAGAACCTGGAAGGTAAGAAGTAACAACATTTAAAATATAGTCGAGATGGCAAAGAAGGAATTTTCATTCAACCAGGCAGTTAATGAAATCGAGAAAATACTGAAGGAAATCGAGACCGGAGAGATGGATGTCGACAGGCTTTCGGCAGAGGTCAGAAAGGCATCCGAACTTATAAGGCAATGTCAGAAGAAGCTTAAGACAACAGAAGATGAAATAAATAATATTTTCAAGGATCTTGCCTAGCCGGGCACAAAAGAAAAACCCGCGGAACGGGCGCTCCGCGGGAATTCTTTACTACCCTAAACCTAAATCCATGAAAAAAACTCATGTAACCAAAGCGGTTACTACCTTTTGATTGTATAACGTATAAATATAAGCAATGTTTCTTACATTACGTTATATTTTTGCACAAAATGATTAATATTTATCAACACCCTCACTGCTCACTTTCTCAACCCCGAAAACATCCTTAATTGCTTTAATGAAAGTATCTTTCGGAAGAGCGCCCATTGCCATCTGAGGCTGGCCTTCAAGCGGAACAAACAGGAGTGAGGGGATGCTTTTAATTCCAAAAACAGCTGCCAGCTCCTGCTCTTCTTCAGTATTCACTTTGTAGATATCAACCTTGCCCTCATACTCCCTGGCGAGCTCTTCAAGTATCGGAGCTACCATCTTGCATGGTCCGCACCAGTCGGCATAAAAATCGATCATACAGGGTTTATCACCTTCAAATTTCCAGTCCTTATTGGTTTCATAGTTGAATACCTTGCTGAGAAAAGTCTCCTTGGTAAGATGCTCTAACATGTCTTCTGTTTTTTATTATTACTTGTCAAATACTTAATTTTGCTTATACACCAATCATTATACCAAAGAAGGGGATCACACGGATTTTATCTAAAAGTAGTTAATAATTGTAACTTTGTCATGATTAATTAACAATTTGTCACATCTACATATGAACATATGTCTTAATGACAATATCTTCAGGCTGCTCTCAGAGGTTATATCAGATGAGAATGTCGGGGCGTGGGTTATTGGAGGGTATGTAAGGGATCACCTGCTGAATCGTGATCATGCCGATAAGGATATTGATATTGTTGTATTGGGGAATGGGCCCGACATTGCAAGAAAGGCAGCCAGGAGGCTTTCACCGGGTATCAATGTATCTGTATTCAGGACCTTCGGAACAGCGATGTTCAGGTATGAAGATTATGATATTGAGTTTGTCGGGGCCAGAAAGGAATCCTATGACCGCAGTTCAAGAAAGCCGGTTGTTGAGACTGGAACACTCGAAGATGACCAGAAAAGGAGGGATTTCACTATAAACGCCCTGGCAATAAGCCTCAACAGTGGCACTTACGGTGATTTGCTCGATCCTTTCAACGGCATGGACGATCTTCGCGAAAAGATTATCAGAACTCCTCTTGACCCTGGCATAACTTTCTCTGATGATCCGCTGAGGATGATGAGAGCGATCAGATTTGCGGTCCAGCTTGATTTCCGTATCGAGGAAAAGACGTTTGCTTCAATTGTGTCAAATGCAGAAAGGATAAGTATAGTATCGCAGGAAAGGATCATTACTGAACTGAACAAGATCATGATGTGCCATAATCCTTCAAGGGGATTCATTCTTCTTGAGAGGGCAGGTCTGCTGAAGATCATCTTCCCGGAGCTCGACAGTCTTAAAGGTATTGAGAAAAGAGAAGGAAAGGCTCATAAGGACAATTTCCTTCATTCCTTAAAGGTGCTGGATAACATAAGCAAAAAGACCGAAAACATGTGGCTTCGCTGGGCAGCCTTGCTTCACGACATAGCCAAGCCTGCAACAAAAAAATACGAACCTGAAACCGGATGGTCTTTCCACGGACATGAATTTCTCGGAGGTAAAATGATCCCTGAAATATTCAGAAGACTAAAGCTTCCCATGAACGAAAAGATGAAATATGTAAAGAAGCTTGTAGACCTGCATCTCCGTCCTATTGCACTGTCGCAGGAGATTGTAACCGATTCAGCTGTAAGACGGTTGCTTTTCGAGGCTGGAGATGACATTGATGACCTTATGATGCTGTGTGAAGCCGACATTACTTCGAAAAATGAAGCCACAAAAAAAAGGCATCTTGACAACTTCAGGCTTGTAAGACAAAAGCTAAAGGAAATAGAGGAAAAGGATGCAATCCGGAATTTCAAACCTCCGGTCGACGGAAGTGAAATAATAGAGACTTTTGGAATCAGACCCGGGAGAGAAGTCGGCATTATTAAGAACGCTATCAGGGATGCAATTCTTGATGGTGTAATACCGAATGAATATGAACCTGCAAGGAAGCTGATGCTTGAAAAGGGCAGGGAAATAGGACTTACGCCAGCAACAACCTAACGGATCACAAGGTCGAGCAAAACGGGAAGATGATCGCTGAATCCCCCCTGATAACTGTAACCACGATAGGTTGAGAAAGGGACCATACCCGGATATTTATTATCATTCTTTAAAAGAAAATCAGGACTGAAAATCCTGAAATGCTCCTGACCGGTGTTCAGCCCTTTATTACTGTCAAGTAATCCGCCGGAAACGATTATCTGGTCAATCATCTCCCAGTTTCCCTGATACCTGTACGTACCTCTGGTTCCTGATGTTTTATCATCGGAGAGATTTTTCAGTGAACAACTGCCACCGCTTGCCGGATCAATAAGCTCCGACATCAGCGGATCGTCGGGAGCGCAATTGAAGTCACCAATAATCAAGACCTTGGCATTACAACCTGAAGCCACGCACAATGAATCGGCAGTATGCCTTAACATTCGGGCCATTGCCACTCTCAAATCTTCGCTGGCAAGCACTCCTCCCCTTCTTGATGGCCAGTGATTTAAAAACACATGCAAAGTGTCGTTACCCAACAAACATTTAGCATAAAGGACACCCCGTGAATGGAACTCTCCTGACTCTGAGCATTCAGGAATCAACAACCGGTGTCCGATTACTTTAACCAGATCCTTCCGATATATCATACAAACATCAATACCCCTGATATCGGGCGACTCTTCGTGAACTATCCCGTATCCGAATGCCGATAATGGCGTCCCGTACACGAGGTCACCAAGGACCTTTCTGTTCTCAATCTCGCACAAACCTACCAGGGCCGGAGGATTCCATTCCCCTGCGGCTATAATTACCTTTGATACTGAATTAATCTTGTTATAATACCTTGATTTGTTCCAGCGCATAAGTCCACCGGGCAGATACTCTGTGTCATCCTTAATGCTGTCGTCTTCGGTATCGAAAAGGTTTTCGGCATTATAGAACATAATCTTCACAGGAAGTGAATCAACACTTTCCCGGGAAAATGCAATCCAGGGAATTGAAAGCAGCAACAGGAGGCTAACCGCATTTTTGCGGAAGATCATCTCAATAGGCATTTATCCATCTGTACCTCCGGGCATTGGTTCCGAATTTAACAGCGAGGGTAAATTCGTGTGTCCCGAGGCTTTGTCTTCTCAGTTCAGTCAGCGTAAAATCATGAGCGTAAGCAAAATAAAATCTGTCATACTTAAAACCAATCATCGCTATAAGAGCATCCTCCGTGCGCCACGAGATTCCGGCCCAGTAATCGTTCCTGTAATATATCCTGGAGGTGAGGTCGAGCTGAATAGCCTTGAACAGCATATCGGAAGATTTTATGAAAGCAGACGGTTCAAGGAGCCAGTTTGAGGCCAGCGGGATCTTTACACCACCGGTAAGGAAATAGTGACCCAGTTCGGTGCTTTCGTCGTTATTGCCATCAGAAAACCTTATCGACCCCCTCAGCAGATTTGTCATTGCAAATCCTGCGTAGAATCGCTGTGTTGAATAACTCACTCCAAAATTAAAATCCGGTATAAACACCGATCTGTCGTAGTTATTGAGGTACGGATCATCCTGATCATAGATCAGGCCTTCATAGTCAATTGAATACTGGTAAGCAGTAAGAGCAAGCCCGAAGGCAAGATTCCTTGAGTTTTCATCATCCTGAGCGCTGAGGGGGATGTTGTATGAATAAGCCGCCTGACCACCGGTACGGTGCATAATACCGTTATTATCGTTGAAAACATATCCTCCGATACCAACCTGACCGCCCTTGGTGGGTCTTACAAGCTTCTTCCTGACGGACGTCGATTTGGAAATATAACTGTCGCGAAGTAGTCTCGTCTGGAAACTCAGTGCATAAGTGCTTGGAGATTGCGCGAGTCCGGTCCATTGTTCCCTTACTGTCAGGTTTACTGAAGTATATCCATCGCGTCCGGCAAACGACGGGTTAACCAGGAATCCGTTCATAATGTACTGGCTGTACATCGGAACCTGCTGTGCATGAGAAATTCCGGTGAATAACAAGCAGGTGATCACAAGTGCAAGTACATTTCTCAAATGGCTCTTGTACATAGCCTCAGCATTTTTGTTGTTTTCTCTTTTCATCTGATAACACTTATCACACCCGACCTGGGTTTTGAGCCGTCGTTCAGGTATAGAATGTAATGATATGAATCTGTTGGCACTGGTTTTCCTCCTATTGTTCCGTTCCATGGATTGTCGGCAAGGTTGCGTGTACTGAATACCATCTTGCCCCACCTGTTAAAAACCCTGACTTCAGCATCAGGATAAAGGTCTATGTTCCTGATCTGCCACACATCGTTGTATCCGTCGTTGTTTGGAGTAATTACCTGCGGAATTACAAGGCAGCCGAAGGAGAAGCTGAAATCAATTTCGGCTGTGACAGTTTCAGCACAGTTGTTGTTATCTGTAATAACCGCAGTATATGAGCCCGGTTTCAGCCCGGTTCGATTCATGCCTGTAATGCCGTCCGACCACAAAACAGTGAAAGGTGATGTCCCTCCTGCGATTACAAGACTGACTGTTCCGTCTACTGCATCGGGGCAGGTGGTAGGAGTAACAGTTGGATTAACTGTAATGGGCTGTGGTTCAGATATAGTAATTGTCTTTGCTTTTATGCATCCATAACTGTCGGTCACGGTAATTGTATATGTTCCCGAAGGAAGTCCGGCAGCATTTTCCTTGGTTTGTTCAGGCACCGTATTCCATGAGAAGGAATATGGCTCCAGGCCTCCTGTCACAGCAGCTGTTGCACTCCCGTTGGTTCCCCCGTTGCAGGTCACGTTGATCTGATCAACTGTAATCTCCATATCTGTGACAGGTTGTGAAATTGTGACGCTGTTAGTAACGGAGCATCCCTTTGCGTCAGTTACAGTCACTGTAAAAGTACCGGCAGGCAGGTTTGCGGCAACTGCAGTAATCTGTGCCGGAGCGCTGTTCCACCAGTAACTGTAGGGCTCTGTACCGCCTGAAGGCGTGGCTGTAACCTTTCCTGTCCTGCTTCCGAAACAGGTTATATCCTCTCCTGAAACAGAAACGCTGAGCGGATCAGGTTGAAAAATATCAATAACCACGTCAAACTCATCCATAGCGGCGTCCTTTACAGTTATTGTATAAGTGCCTGCCGGGAGTGAGCTGAATGTTCCTGAAGACTGAAATGGACCGCCTCCCTGCGAATAAAGATAAGGCAGGCTTCCACCCCATCCTTCCACTGTCAGAGTACCGTTGGTTCCACCATTGCAGGATACATTCTGCCTGTCCCTGACAAGTGCCGAGAGAGGAAGAGTGGGTTGGGATATAGTCACCGTCAATTCAAAAAGACACATTCCCGCATCCCTGATTGTAACGTCGTAGGTTCCTGCTATGAGAGATGCGAATGTTCCTGACGACTGAAATTCACCATCATCAAGTTTGTACATATATGGAGCTGTACCACCGGATCCTGAAACAATTGCACTTCCGTTACTCCCTCCGTGTTCCGAAACGTCAGTCCTGGAAACTATGCTGCCACTCAAGGCCGAAACGGGTTGGGTAACAGCGGAGTTGGCATTAATACTACATCCTTTTGAATCGGTGATCGTAACAGAGTAATTGCCCGCAGACAGGCCTGTTATGTCTTCCGTTTTTGCCCCGTTGCTCCAGAGGAATGAATACGGAAATGATCCGCCAGTGACCAACAGGTCCAATGATCCGTTACTCTCTCCATAACAACTTACGGCGACAGAGGAAATCGTGCCAGTCATAGCCGCTTCGGGCTGGTCTATTGTGACAGGCATTATGAAATCACAATTATGGGCATCCCTGACGGTAATGCTGTAATTGCCAGCGGTCAGAGATCCGAATATACCATTAGCCTGGAACGGACCAGCTCCCAGCTGATATCCATAAGGAGGCACACCGCCTGAAGCAGTTATTGATACAGAGCCTGTATTGTCCCCAAAACAAATAACATCCGTCTGTTCAGAAACAGAACCAAGGAGCGGTTCAGGTTGATTAATTACAAAAGACACAGTTACTGTGCATGATGAAGCATCTCTTATTGTAATGTAATGATTGCCAATTGACAGTCCGGTAAAGACACCTCCCGGCTGAAAAGCCCCGCTGTCAAGGGAATATGCATAGGGAGCCTGACCAGTACCTGCATCCGCTGCAACAATTGCAGATCCGTCGGATGCTCCGTTGCACGTTACATCCTGACTGGAAACCAATTGACCTGAAAGATCCGAAATAGCAACGGCAAGCATCACCGTACCGGTGCATGAGGAATTATGACCAACAGAGACTGCAACGGTTCCATTTTGCTCTTCTCCCCACCTAACAGTTACATAATTGTCAAAGGTACTGCCCCCTGCTGTAATCACTCCTCCAGTTACTGTCCAGTTCTGATACGTATATGAATCTGAAAGCGTATATGTAAGCTCCGAATTGGCACAAGCTTTTGTCTGTGGGTCGATGAATAAAGGTGAAGGGATCGGGGTGATTGTAACCGTATCCAGAATTGTGGATTCACACTGTCCTCCCGTGAAAAGAGAATTTGGTTCCCTTATTGTGGTTGTTAAAATTCCCTGAACAACACCAAGGTTCCATCTCACATCGATCCGGCTGGTGTAGGGACTGCTGCTTAGAATTGTTCCGTTGGTAACCGACCAGTTATACTCTGCATCGGTCTTATGATGAACAGAATAGGTTCTGACCTCCCCCTCGCAGGCTTCCGAATGCCGGATAGTCTGGTTATTGAAAATAGCGCTGGTCTTATCTATGAATATCTCCGATGAGTCAACACATCCCTTGCCATCAGTTACAAGCAACCTGATTCCGTAATAGCCGTCTGGCATTGTATTGTTGAAGAATGGAGTTTCAAGAGTGCTGGTTTCCGAGAATTGCAGAGACGGAGGGAAAGGGATTATAACCATGAAGGGGATACTTTCCTGAACCAGTCCTTTCCAGAAGTAAGTGTAATCCCCGTCGCCTCCTTCGGTGTCTGAATCAAACAGAGCAAGAGTTGGCGACATGTCGCAGGAACTCAGATATAACCCGGCAATATTAAGTGTGGATTCAACACTTATTATGGCATTGCGGGAGCTTGAGTTGCCATTTGAGTCAGTCGCGGTTACAACTACGGTTTGTTCGCCCAGATCGCTGCAGGTAAAGGATGTTGGGGTCACTGAAAGGCTGACCTCGCTGCAGTTATCATAGGTGCCGTTATCGATATCAGGGGCCGACAAAGTACCAGAACCATCTGAACCAAGAACAAGAGTAAAAGGTTTCACATTAATAACAGGCGGTGTCTTATCCTCTACAGTAACAATCGCTTCGCAAGATGAAGATAATCCTTCATCATCGGTGACGGTAAGGACAACCGGATTCGGTCCCAGTTGTGAGCAATCGAAAGTATTGGGAAATACTGATCTGGCCGCAATTGCCCCATCGGGGTCCTGCGATCCGCCATCAACGTCCGCACTTGTAATTACAACAGAGCCCGACGATCCAAGTCCGACTGTGATGTTTTTGCAGACTGCCACAGGAGGAAGTTCAGGATTATAATTGGCTGAAGCCAAAGCCGGATCTCCTGCATACCCTATTAAGAATAAAATTGGAAGCAGGACTATAGTCTTCACTACAACAGTTTGAGATTTTACAAGAGTAACAATTCCGTAAAAACTTCCAGGCAGTTTCATACAGGTCAGGTTCATAGTTAAAGCAGTAAACACATCTACAAGTATATCAGACAAATAAGCCAATGAATTTATTGGTACAGGCCCCCCTTTCACCAGAGATCTTCCCCATCCAATACAATAAACGTGAATTTATGCAATTTTATACTTTGCCCGGCATCATTTTTTTCACGTTTTCAACAATTTAGCAGGAGTTATAAAGAAAAGTCCACGTTTTGGTTTACAGAGCCCTCGCCGAAGTGCTGACTTACTATTTTTAGGATTAATTGTTTGCAGAGATTAAAATCTGGATTATATTTGCACCCGTTTAAGGGCGATTAGCTCAGCTGGTTCAGAGCATCTGCCTTACAAGCAGAGGGTCGG
>CAZKTX010000112.1:0-8434 GCA_964555805.1 uncultured Rikenellaceae bacterium | reverse complement strand
AATCAATGATTAATTTTAGTTCGGGATCATCCGGCGTATTTGCGATTATTCATTATTTTTGAAGGCACAAATGAATAACTGACAATTATTTATAAACCTAAATTGATATCCATGAAAAAAGCTTTAATCTTATTTATGCTGTTGATTCCTGCTTCAGTTGTTATGTCGCAACAGGCAGGCCAGACTTCTGTTCCATACAAATGGGAGGAGATTACCTCACCCCGGTTCAGCGAGGCTGTTTCACTTGCCGGTGGTGTCTGTGTGATTCCAATGGGTGTAATTGAAAAACACGGACCCCATCTTCCTCTCGGCACCGATATGTTTGAATCGAGGGAAACGGCATTCAGGGCCGCACAGAAGGAATACGCAATCGTTTTTCCACCTTATTTCGCAGGACAGATCTATGAAGCAAGGCACCAGGCCGGAACAATTGCATACAGTAATGAACTGTTGTGGAAAATGCTTGAGGAGACCTGTAACGAGCTATCCAGGAATGGTTTAAAAAAGATCATATTAAAGAACGGACACGGGGGAAACTCGAGTTTTCTCCAGTATTTCTGCCAGTCGCAGCTTGCAAGCCGAAAGGATTATATTGTAGTGCTTTTCAGGGATGGCAACGATCCTGTAAATGCAGCGGAGATAAAGTCATTGAAAAAAGCCAAAGTCGACGGACATGCTGGTGAAGAAGAGACTTCAATGATGAGTGTTATCAGGCCAGACCTTGTTGACCAGGCCGCAATAAAGTCACAATCAGGACTGACTCAGGGCAAGCTCGGTAAGTTGCCTTTCGGATACACCGGAATATGGTGGTATGCAGATTATCCAAATCATTATGCAAGCGATGTGGCTGAACCCAACAAGCGGCTTGGGGAACTTCTTCTCGACAGCGAAGCAGGCCAGCTAGCAACGCTTATAAAGTACCTGAAAAGCAATAATACAATAGAAGAACTTCAGGAGGAATTTAACAAAAGGGCAGATAATCCGGTGAAAAACTAAACGAAAATCAGATACTTATATGAAAAACCTAAGTGTAGTTATTTTGTCATTGGCAGCAGTTATGATAATCCCTGCTTCATGTAAGCCAAAGGAACCAACCGACCTGGCAAAGGTCAGCATAATTCCCAAACCTGTAACTGTGACTGCGACAGGTGAAGCTTTTACCCTGAATTCAAAAACAGCGATCCTTGTTGATGCCGGCTCGGAAGAACTTACACGAACAGGACAATACCTGGCCGACAAACTGAATGCTTCAACCGGACTTGCAATTGCCGTGAACGAAGCCGGGGCCGAACTGGGTAAGGGTAGCATATTACTTACTTTGTCCGGCGCCGACCAGAGTCTCGGGGAGGAGGGATACCTGCTTACAGTTACAAAGCAGCAGGTGAAACTTACAGCTCAAAAACCTGCCGGAATCTTCAGGGGAATCCAGACTATCAGGCAGATAGCAGCAAGGGATACGGCGTCTGCCAAACCGGGCTTGTTTCAAATCCCGACAGGCACAATTACAGATTATCCGGAATACTCCTACAGGAGCATGATGCTCGATGTCGCCCGCCATTTTTTCAGTGTGGAGGATGTGAAACAGGTGATCGATTACCTGGCTTTCTACAAGATCAATACATTCCATATTCACCTTTCCGACGACCAGGGCTGGCGCATCGAAATCAAATCGTGGCCCAACCTTACTGTTCATGGCGGAAGCACCCAGGTGGGAGGCGGCAAGGGCGGTTTCTACACCCAGGAGCAATATTCCGATATTGTGAAATTTGCAGCCGACCGCTATATAACCGTTGTTCCCGAGATAGACATGCCAGGACACACAAATGCTGCGCTTTCTTCCTATCCTGAGCTTAACTGCAACGGCAAGGCTCCGGAACTTTATACAGGAACCGAAGTTGGATTCAGCTCCCTCTGCACTAAAAAAGAGCTCACCTATACATTTATCGATGATGTAGTAAGGGAGATTTCAGCGCTTACACCCGGTCCGTTCTTCCATATAGGCGGCGATGAGTCGCATTCAACAAAGATCGAGGACTACATTCCATTCATTAACAGGGTTCAGGATATTGTGGCCAAATACGGAAAACGGGTTGTTGGATGGGACGAGATCGCCCTTTCAACACTGAAGCCTAATTCAGTTGCACAATGCTGGGCCAACGAGGAAAATGCCTTAAAGGCAGTAGCCCAGGGTGCAAAAATCCTGATGGCGCCCGCCAAAAAAACATATATCGACATGCAGTACGACCCCACCACCCCCATCGGACTTCATTGGGCTGCCTATATTGAAGTTGATGACAACTACAACTGGGATCCTGCAACCTATATACCCGGTGTGACGAAGGAAAACATTATCGGAATTGAAGCCCCCATGTGGGCCGAAACGATTTCAAAACTCGACGAAATTGAGTATCTGATGTTCCCCAGGCTCCCCGGCGTTGCTGAAATAGGATGGACCCCTGCCTCGATGAGAAACTGGGATGAATACAAATTCCGCCTTGCAAATCATGAGAAGTTTTTCGAAGAAATGGGAATTAACTATTATAAATCACCCAGAGTTCCCTGGTAAGATTTAAAACGCACAAGACATCAAAATCAAATTGAAATGAACCCAAAGAAAAGCGCAGTACTGCTACTGGCAGGATTGTTGACAATGAACCTCATTGCTCAGCCAAAGGTCGTGAAACTATGGCCCGACGGCATTCCAGGTTCGAAAAATGATCCGGCCTACGTGGAAAACATAGTTACAGCCGACGGCAGGGTTACACGTGCCAACAATGTTGTGACTCCCGATCTGACTGTTTTTCTCCCCGATCCCGCCAAAGCCAACGGCGCCGCGGTTTTGATCTGCCCGGGCGGAGGATACGGAACACTTGCCTTTGATCACGAAGGGAATGCTATTGCAAGATGGCTTAACGACAATGGAATAGCCGGAATTATTCTCAAATACAGGCTCCCGTCCGACAGGATAATGACTGATAAATCCATTGGTCCCCTTCAGGATGCCCAGCAAGCCATGAGAGTCATACGCAGGAATGCTGCCGCATGGAAAATTGATCCGAAAAAAGTGGGCGTGATCGGATTCTCGGCAGGTGGTCATCTTGCATCAACAATTTCGACTCACTATGCCGATAAGGTGTACGAGGTGACGGACAACGTGAGTGCCAGGCCTGATTTCTCATTGCTCATCTATCCTGTTGTTACAATGGATACTACTTTTACCCACAGGGGAACAAGGAACAACCTGATCGGCCTGGATCCGACAGAAAAGAATGTGTTCCGTTTTTCAAATGAGAAGCAGATAACCGCCGACACGCCGCCTGCATTCCTTGTTCACTCCTCTGATGATAATGTTGTTCCGGTTAAGAACAGCATCGGGTATTACATGGGTTTGCAGAAAAATAAAATTCCGACGGAGCTTCACATTTTTCAGAAAGGCGGACACGGATATGGACTTTCTCCAAACGGAGGCACAGAATCCTCATGGCCCGACTTGTGCATCAGATGGCTTAAGGCAATGGGGCTTATTTAGTAAGTTACTTAAATATATAAGGTTATGTTCCGGATTATTTTTCCCCTGTTTGCAGGGCTGTCGCTTATTTTAGCATCCTGCAAGGATAAATTTTCAGAACCGGTAAGGGAGACAATCTCTCTGGACGGCACCTGGCGTTTTGCAATGGATACATCAGGCACGGGAATTGAAAAACAATTGTTTGCCGCGAAGCTTGACGATTCAGTAACCCTGCCGGGCACAATGGATGAAAACAGGAAGGGCATTGTCAACCGGGATACGGGGGAAACAATGAGGCTGTCGCGAGAATTTATGTATTCGGGAATGGCCTGGTATCAGAAAGAGATTAATGTTCCCGAAAAATGGGAGGGAAAAAACATCAGCCTGATAATGGAGCGAACCAAACCAACAAGAGTCTGGATTGATTCTGCTCCAGCCGGAGAAAACAGCGACATCCTCACACAGCAGGTTTATGATTTATCAGATCTGCTGACACCCGGCTTGCATACTATTACAATTCTTGTCAACAACGGGAAAGGATCGGTTCCTGACGGAATCACAGGCTCACATGCCTGGACGGAGCATACACAGACAAACTGGAACGGGATAACAGGAAGGTTCTGCCTTGAAGCCAATAACAAGTCGTATATAAAAGAGCTTAAGACCTTTCCGGACCCGGAAGCAAAGAAAGTTCTTACAAGACTTAATATTTTCAGCTCTGCAGAATCGGAAGAGACTGCCTCTGTTGTTATGAAGGCTCGTTCGTGGAATACGGAACGGCCGGTCTCTGTTAAAAAGAAATCTTTCAGCATTACTCTTAAGCCCGGAGAAAATGAAATTGAACTCGACTACAACCTCGGTGACGAAATCCAGCTCTGGAGCGAATTCGAGCCGGCTCTGTATAAGCTGGAAGTGGTTCTGAAAGGAGACAAAATCCTCGATGCAACAACAACAGATTTCGGGATGCGGAGGTTTTCAACAAGCGGAACTCAGTTTACAATTAACGGATTAAAGACTTTTCTGAGGGGCAAGCACGATGCATGCATTTTCCCGCTTACAGGTCATCCGCCGATGGATGTGGAAAGCTGGAGAGATGTCTTCAGAATAGCCAAGTCGTACAACATTAATTTCTTCAGGTTTCATTCCTGGACCCCTCCGGAAGCAGCATTCCTGGCAGCTGATATCGAAGGCATCTATATGCAGCCCGAGCTGTCATTCTGGGGAGGTTTCAGCAGGAACAGGAACACGGATCTGAATGACTATCTTCTGAAACAGGGAGAAAATATTCTTGAAACATACGGCAATCATGCCTCTTTCGTGATGTTTGCTCTCGGAAATGAACTTTCGGGCGACCAGACAGTAATGAATGATTTTCTGAATCATTTCAGGTCCGTCGACAACCGTCCTCTTATGTCTTATGGAACAAATAATTACCTTGGCTACAGGGGTCAGGCCCCGGGTGAGGATTTTTTCGCGGGTTGCAGGGTAGGCCCCGATACTGACGATTCCTACAAGACACATATACGTGCTTCATTTTCATTCGCCGATGCCTTCGACGGCGGCTATATAAATGGCAGATACCCTTCAACAAATCTCGATTATTCAGGCGCAATTGCAAACTGTACGGTTCCGGCCCTTGGCACTGAGGTTGGTCAGTATCAGATCTATCCCGATTACAACGAGATAGCAAAATACACCGGGGTCCTTAAGCCATGGAATCTCGAAATCTTCAGGAAGCGGCTTGAGGAAAATAATCTCAGCGGTCAGGCCCATGATTTCTTCAGGGCCTCCGGTGCATCAAGCGTAATCTGCTACAGGGCCGATATTGAAATGGCTATGAGAACGCCCGGTTTCGGAGGATTTCATCTGCTTGACCTTCAGGATTTTCCTGGTCAGGGTACTGCGCTCATCGGCATCCTCGATGCCTTTATGGACAGCAAAGGTTTAATCACTCCTGAAGAATTCAGCCAGTTCTGCAACAGGGTTGTGCCCTTGCTCATAATTGAAAAGTTCTGCTGGACTAATAATGAGACACTGACGGCAGATATTCAGGTCGCCAATTATTCAAGGTGGAATCTGCTGGATCAGGAAGTGCTGTGGGATATTAAAAATTCAGCCGGAGAAAAAATTGCCGAAGGACGAAAGACAATGGAAATCGCACAGGGTGGTTTGTCTGATATTATTCCGGTCAATGCCGGTCTGGAAGGCATTACAAAAGCAGAGAAGGTGACCTTTTCAATAAAGCTCAGCGGAACTCCTTACGAAAACTCCTATTCCCTGTGGATTTATCCTGCAGATGCCGATACACTGGTTCCTTCAGATATTATCGTTTCAGACAGGCTTGACACGAAATTACTTCAGGATTTATCGTCGGGTGCAAAAGTATTGTTTTTCCCTGACCACAAAACCGTCATGGAACAATCGGTGGGAGGGTTGTACATTCCTGACTACTGGAACTACAGGATGTTCAAATCCATTTCTGAAAACAACCATAAGCCGGTCTCACCCGGAACGATGTCGATCCTTACAAATCCCGATCTGCCCTTATTCAGTGATTTTCCCACCGAATTCCATACAAACTGGCAATGGTGGCCGATTGTAAAAAACAGCAGGCCGTTCATTCTCGATAATGCACCGAAGGATTATTTTCCTCTCGTGCAGGTGGTGGATAATTGTGAAAGAAACCACAAGCTTGGCCTTATCTTTGAATTTGCTGTAGGAAAGGGGAAATTGCTTGTCTGCATGTCGGATCTGCGATCGGTTCAGGACAAGCCTGAAGCCCGTCAGCTTTACAGCAGCATCCTGAAATACATGTCATCCGGCAATTTCAATCCGTCGCAAAACCTTACTCCCGAAGACCTCAAAACACTGTTCAGTTCCACGGTTCAGTCAAGGAAGATTACGGGAGTCGGGAATATATCATACTAATAACCAGAGTCAGGTGGCAGACAAAAGGTGTGAGGCGTGAGGCACGAGGCACGAGGCATGAGGCATGAGGAGATAAAAAGACTGAGGGACTTAGAGACTTAGAGACACAGGTTGAGCCAACCAGCAACACTGACGCTCGTTCCTCGGTCAGTGCCTTCAGCCAGCAACCAGTAACAAGTCACCAGTAACACTGATCTCGACATCAATGGCGGACACCGGATGAGCATATCTGCCATATTTGCAATATCTTTGTCGTAAATTGAAAACAGACAGGCACGGGATATCATGTAAGTGTTATGGAATTATTGATTATTTCTTTTCTTATTATTCTGAACGGGATTTTTTCACTTTCGGAGATTGCAATCATCTCAAGCAGTAAATCAAGGCTTGAACAGAAGAAAAATGAAGGCAGCAGAGGAGCAGCAACCGCCCTGAAGCTTCTTGGTAATTCGGAAAATTTCCTGTCCTCCATCCAGGTGGGTATAACATTGATAGGAATTGTAACCGGTGTATACGGCGGAGTAAACATTGCCGATGATATTGCCCCGTTTTTCCGGAGGTTTGAATTCACCTTCAATTCAGCGCAGGAGATCTCCCTTGCGCTTACAGTTATTGTGATTACTTATTTTTCGATAGTGATAGGGGAGCTGGTTCCCAAAACCATAGCCCTGAGCAATCCTGAGAAAATTGCAGTCCGGGTTGCACCTTTCGTCCATTGGTTCAGCATCCTGTTCTACCCGGTTGTAAGGGTGCTTTCATATTCAACGGCTTATATAAACAAAGTTCTCGGGATCCGCAAGCATTCAAGGCACCTCACCGAAAAGGAAATAAGGCAGATACTTAAAAGAGCCTCACTCGACGGTATTATCGGCAAGGGCCAGGATATGATCCATCAGAGGGTTTTCTACTTTTCCGACAAGAATGCCAAACACCTGATGACTCACAGGATGGATGTTGAATGGATAGATCTGAACCTGCCTTCAGAAACCCTCAGGAATGCAATCCTGAGTTCCAGGCACAGCAGGCTGGTCTGCTGCCGCGAAAACCTCGACAATTTCCAGGGGATCCTGTATGTGAAGGATTATCTGGCCGCCCGTACGCCGGAAAAGGAACCGGATATCCGGAAGCTGATGGTTCAGCCCCCCTTTGTCCCCGAAAGCGCTGAAGCCCTGAAAGTGCTCGACAGGTTCAAGAACGACAAGATTGACTGCTGCGTAGTGGTTAATGAATACGGAACTCTCGAAGGCATCATTACGCTTCATGATATCCTTGAAAACCTGATAGGGGAGATCCCGGCAGAGGATGAAAAGCATGAACCGGATATATTTGTACGCGATGACAAATCATATCTGATAAGCGGCGATGCTCCGGTTGAAATACTCGACGGGGTGTTCGACAACTATATTACTGACCTTGAGAATGTTGAATATGCAACTGTAGCCGGATTCGTTCTTGACCATATCGACAAGGTCCCCCAGGTCGGGGACAAATTCACATTCAGGAAATACATCATCGAAATCATGGATATCGACGGCAACCGGATAGACAAGATTCTGGTAAGGGAAGATAAGGATTAGACCTTTAAGAGATGCTTATTCCTTCCTGATTTGTGACGGTCGGTTAAATTAAGTGCGGTTTTGTTTTTTGCCATACTGAAAATGTGTTACAAATAAATCAAAAAAGGATTTTTACAGCACTAACACTAATTTTTGTCCTATGCTCAGGATCATCGCAAATCGCACTTTCTGAAATGAATTAGCTGGCACCTTTAGTGCAAAAGGAGATACTTCTACCATGGATGAGATCCCTCGCCTGAGAGGTCCTTGATTACTCTTTTTCCGCGTTGATTGTCTTCCACATTAATATTAGTCCTCATTATCCGAGATCAACCGGCGAGGGATGACAAGCGCCTTTGGGGTAGTGGGGGGTGAGGCCGCGGCGAGAAAGAAGGCACTTCAAAAAAAAGACAATTATACATTTCTCGCCGCGGCCTCACCC
>CAZKTX010000111.1:3795-8527 GCA_964555805.1 uncultured Rikenellaceae bacterium | reverse complement strand
TCTCCTGTGATCCAGAAATCGGACCACACGAGAAGGCCGTACCTGTCGGCCGCGTCAAAAAACTCATCGCACGGAGTGACGCCGCCGCCCCAAATCCTTACAAGGTTTATGTTTGCATTCCTGCAAAGCCTCAACTCATAATCATACCTTAGCGAATCGCGGTTCAGCATGAAATCGGGAACCCATGCTCCGCCTGTCAGGTGGACCCTTCTTCCGTTAACGTAGAAATCGCGGCGCCAGTTGCCGTCCTTTTCAATTGCCTTAGACGACACAGTCCTGACTCCGAAGAGGAAGGTCGTATCATCCGAAATTCCCGACTGACCTGTGTAACTGAGATTTATCCTGTAAAGATTGGGCTTTCCGTATCCGTTGGGCCACCATACTGCCGGCTTGTTGAAGTTAAGTTCCCTTGTGTTCTCAGGAGTAAGCTCCATTGTATTCGATGCATTACCTCCCACAGCCACATTCCTTGTGAACTGCACCGTTCTTCCCCTGAAATTTTCAGGAGATATTCTGACAGTCAGCTTACCCATTTCATTTGAGCCTGTATGGTTGAACAGTGTAAGGCCAAGAGAGATCTTTGCTGTTGAAGTATCCTGTTCTCCGGCAAATGATGTTGTGATCTTTGTATTTCCGATTGTTACCCCGCCTGTGGTCCTCAGATAGACCGGCAGCCAGATACCCATGTTACGGTCACGGACCGGCGGCACCCAGTCCCATCCCACAGAACAAAGCATTGTGACATTCTTCCCAATGTCACCTGTCGGGCCGCCGTTGGGATAGAAATCATCAAAGGCCTTGAGCTGCTCCGCTGAAGGAAGCCCCGGATAATCGAGAGGATAAATTTTCACAGCAAGCGCATTCTTCTCACCCGCCCGGATATATCCTGTTATGTCGAGACTGTACTGGGCGAACATCCCGGCCATTACAGTTGAATCAACGACCTGATTTCCATTGACCCAGACTCCGGCACGGTAGTTAATCCCCTTGAATATAAGCTGAAAACAACGGCCTGCATCAGAGGCAGGCACCTGGAATTCGGTACGGTACCAGTAAGGCTTTTTCCACGGATTGGGTTCTCCCGGAATGAAACTGAACTTTTCGAGGTCGTATTTCTTATTGAACTCATCCGAAGCATCGGGGATCAGCATGTTATTGAGCCCCATATTCGGGTCGGGATAAACGCCGTTTGCAACCAGACCAGAGAGGACTGTTGAAGGAACCTTAACCGGGAACCAATAGTCCTTTGAGTTGTAACCGGGAGCAGAAATTTCTTCGCCGTCGGCAGTAATGACTGCAGAAGACTGCAGTTCGAAATCGGTAAGTTTGACCTGCCTGACCTTGCTTTCCTGCGAAAAAACCAGGGCCTGGGAGATCAGCAGGAATACAGTAATTAATTTGAATCTACTTATCATTTTCTTTATTGGGATATTGTTAACAGTTTAACAGAACTATCAGTTTCAGTAAAATGTGAATATAGTCAATAAATGCAATTGCTCAGCCCTCACACACAGGTCCGGGCCGATTTTGTATGATCATGTGATATATGTCTCTCAACTCTCTATGAATCTCTTAATGTCCACGATCCGGCCTGCAACAACCAGTATTTCTTTTTCTGCCAAAGGTGCAAATTGATCCGGTGCCATATTGACCCTGTAATCTCTTTTGAACAATGATTTAAGCACTGTTTCTTTCGGAGGGCTTTTAATTGCAATCAGACTGAGATGAAATCTTTCGCCAATGCTTATAGTCTCTGGAGCATGACCTATGTATTTCCCCGGAACAGGGATCTCCGCCAAGGCATATTCGTCATTAAGTTCGATAACTCTCTGCGTGTTCCTGATCTGAAGCATTGACGCAACATGTGATGCCGAATCCTCGAGTGGCATTACAACCTCATCAATGCCGATCTGGTTCAGTATGCTGTGATGAGTCTGATGGATCGCCCTGCCTATTATCCTTTTTACCTTGAGGTTCTTAAGGATAGAAGCAGCCAGTATTGAAGAACCTACGTCCTCGCCTATCGCAACAATCGCTGCATCCGCTTCTTCGAGAGGCAGACTTTTAACTGCATTTATATTTGTAGCGTCCATCTTCATCACAGTGGTGACGCTTTCTTTAAGCTCATCAAGCCTTTCAGGGTGATTATCCACACCTATCACCTCATGTCCCATGCTTGTTAGTTTCGAGGCCAGATTTGCTCCGAAATAGCCAAGACCTATTACTATGTACTTCATATCAAATTAGTTTATCACAATATCAATTTCAGGGTATCGGGCATACCTCTTGCTCTGGACTGCAAAAATCCCGGCAAGAAGTGTAAGAGGGCCGATCCTTCCTATAAACATCATCAGGATCATTATAAACTTGCCGGCCGACGAAAAAGTTGATGGATCCGCAAGACTCAATCCTGAGGTACTATATGCCGCTACGGTTTCAAACAAAAGGGGTACAGGGTTTTTCTGAGGCTCGGTGAGCATCAGGCCCATGAAACCTGCAGCAATAAATAAAAGTGAAAAGAATATTATTGTAAGTACCCTTATTACAGTATCGTTGCTTATCTCCCTGTTGTTTATGCGAATGTGCTCCCTTCCCCTTACAAAACTCCATGCCGACCGGAAAGCTATGAAGAAGGTTGTTGTCTTTATACCGCCACCGGTTGATCCGGGAGAGGCACCGATCCACATTAGCATCATCATCAGGAAAATTGTCGGATAGCTCCAGAGGGAAACATTCATTGTATTGAACCCCGACGACCTTGCACTGACACTCCCGAAAAAAGAATCGACGAGTTTCATCTTTGTGGTTTCACCGCTTAGGCTTCCTTCCGATTCAAAGAGCCAGAAAAGCATCATTCCCGCAAGTATGAGAACCAATGAGGTGCCGATAACTATTCTTACAGAAACGTTCCTCTGCTCAGGTCTGACCGGTCTCTGCCTTCTCCTGATCTTCCTCAGCATCACAAGATACAAGTGAATTGCATACCGGTAAACAAACAGAAGGACCGGAAATCCGATACCTCCAAGTATGACAAGCACGGATATTACAATCTTCAGTGAACCGTTCCGGTTGATGCCGGGAGTCGCCAGCCCGTCGGGCAGGGTTGAGAATCCGGCGTTGCAGAAAGCCGACACTGAATGAAATGCCGAGAAAAAGACCTTGTTGCCCACATCATGTTCGAGCACCCCGTAAATCAGCAGTGCTCCTGATGCTTCGGTAAGCAGGGTCAGCAGGAATATTTTTGTCAGGATCCTGTAAAAACCGCCCATCGATTCTGACGAAAAAAGTTCAGTCAGAAGGATGCCGTCGCGGAAGGAGGAGCTTGAGGTGAAGATAAAACTGAAGAAAACTGTAAATGTCATTATCCCAAGGCCGCCAAGCTGAAAGAGGATAAGAATAATAACCTGGCCCAGCATTGTGAATGAGGTTGCCGTATCTGTCACTTCAAGACCCGTAACACATACGGCGCTGACCGATGTGAAAAGCGCATCGAGAAAAGAGATGGGCTGATAATGAGCTCTGGGCAGCATCAGAAATCCGGTTCCGGTAAATATTATAAGGAGGAATATTGTTGTAAACACCATTGCAGGCTGAATCTTTACAGTGCTTATCCGCCGCAACAGTTCCGACATTTCAGAAATTGTCATCAGAAAGAGCGCAATAATGACGGGTGCAGTACCGTGAAATTTCGCCCATACAGATGTTGCCTTTTCAGACGATCCGAAATTGGCAATGAATACAACCGTACACAGAATGAATATAAACGCCCTGAATAACAGCGATGCATTTAGCTTCTTCCCGGTAACCAGAAATTCAGGGATATATTTCGCGAAGAAAATTACTAAAAAAAGCACGCGGAAGGCTGCCATTATCCCTTTCAGGCTCTCCTCCGAAACTGTGAATCCCACATAAAATACGAACCCGATAAGAAAAAGGGATATCGAGACAACAAGGACGAAACGGCTAAGATCATCCAGAAACCTTACAATTGACTTGTATCTGTCGCCTGCAACAAAAAAAACCTTGTAGATCCTTTCCCTTATACTCAGCCTTGTTCTGTTTCCTGTCATAACCTAAATCTGCAACAAGAATGTTTCAGAATTGAAATATACTGAATAATATGGTTGCACACCTTTGCAGCTTTCCATTTTACCAAAGGAAAAGCAGGATCAGGATTACCGTTCACACGGCCAAAAACCTGTCCTGCTGATATTTATGTTCCGGATACTTTCCTGTGACGAACGGGCTATTTTCTGATTAGCAGCCAGGTGTCGGAGTATGCAGGAAATCTTGTCCGGATCCTTCCGATCTCATTTCTTGCTTCAACTATATCGTCGGTTGCCTTGACTGATACCCTGTACAGACCGGCATCATTCTTCAGTACTTCTGAAGTGAATCCATCCTTGCCGACAAGCGCCTGATGATCCTTTGCATTTGCAGGATCCCTGAAACTTCCTATTATTACAAAATACTTGCCCGGCGACGGTTCCCTGTTTTCGTTTGTAACAAGCTTTTCCTCAACCTCTTTTATGGGATTGGGAATTGGAGTTGAAGGCATCAGGACCGAAGCTTTAATAGATGTCCCTTCTGGTTCCTTTTCGGCTTTTTTGCTGCCGAACAGGCTGGTTTTAGTTGGGTGGCATGAAGCAGCAATAAACATCACTGCCGCAAAAAGTAAAATAACTCTTCTCATAATCCATTGTTTTTCATGTTGCAAAGTTGCGAAATTATC
>CAZKTX010000111.1:0-3695 GCA_964555805.1 uncultured Rikenellaceae bacterium | reverse complement strand
ATCTCATCACGGATCTGCTTCAGGACAGGATCGTCGAGCTGGAAGAAGCTGAGCTGATAGCCTTCGCGGTGACCGGCAAGTCCGGCTATCGGTTTTGCAAGCTCCTGTTTCTCATGGCTCTGCTCAAGTTCCTTCAGAATATCGGAGGCACGCGACACGACGCTTCTTGGCATGCCGGCCATCCTGGCCACATGGATCCCGAAACTGTGCTCACTGCCTCCTTTCTTTAATTTCCTCAGGAAAATAACCTTGTTGTTGAATTCCCTTATCGATATGTTGTAATTCCTTACCCTCTGAAATGAGTTCTCCATCTCGTTCAGCTCGTGGTAATGGGTGGCAAAAATCGTCTTCGCCCTGTGCTTGTTTTCATGTAGGTATTCCACAATCGCCCATGCTATCGAGATTCCGTCGTAGGTGCTTGTACCGCGCCCGATCTCATCGAGGAGAACAAGACTTCTGTCCGAAAGATTATTGAGTATGCTTGCAGTCTCATTCATCTCAACCATGAAGGTTGACTCGCCCAGGCTTATGTTATCAGATGCCCCCACCCTTGTGAATATCTTATCTACAATTCCTATCGTTGCTTCCTTTGCCGGTACAAAACATCCGGTCTGGGCCATAAGCACAGTGAGGGCCGTCTGGCGGAGAAGCGCCGACTTTCCCGACATGTTGGGTCCTGTAAGTATAATTATCTGCTGATCTTCGGTGTCGAGAAACAGGTCGTTCGGAACATACGACTCTCCCGGAGGAAGCTGCTTTTCTATAACAGGATGGCGCCCGTCCTTTATATCGAGCCTGAAAGTGTCATCCATGACAGGCCTGACGTAGCTATTCTCCTTTGAGACAAGGGCAAACGAATACAGGCAATCGAGCCTGGCTATAAGCGATGAGTTGAGCTGGACAGGAGGAATATACTCCACTATTGCCTGCACAAGGTCGTTGAAAAGCTTCGTCTCGAGGGCGATTATCTTTTCCTCGGCTCCGAGTATCTTCTCCTCATATTCCTTAAGCTCGGCAGTAATATAGCGCTCGGCGCTCACAAGGGTCTGCTTACGAATCCATTCCGGAGGCACCTTGTCCTTGTGGGTGTTCCTTACTTCTATATAGTAACCGAACACATTATTGAAACTGATCTTAAGTGAAGTAATTCCGGTCCGCTGCACTTCCCTGGCCTGGAGATCATTAAGATAATCCTTCCCGCTGTACAGGATTCTTCTCAGATCATCGAGCTCATCAGAAACGCCTTCCGCGATAACCTTTCCCCTTATGAGTTGCACAGGGGGATCATTGTAAAGACCTGAATCAATCCTGTCGGCAATAGTCTGGCATGGATTAAGCTGTTCGCCGAGTATCTTAAGCGGCTCGCATCCGCTCTTTTCGCAAAGCTCCCTGATGGGGACCACGGCCCTGAGGGCTCTTTTCAACTGGACAACCTCCCTTGGATTCACCCTGCCAACGGCCACTTTTGAAACAAGCCTCTCAAGATCGCCAACCTGCTGTATAAGTCCGGCAATATCCTTCATTACATGCTGCTCGCTTATCAGATATTCAACAATATCGTGCCTGTCGGTTATCGGCTGAATGTCCTTGAGAGGCAGGGACACCCATCTTTTAAGCAATCTCCCTCCCATTGGCGATATTGTCCGGTCAATTACATCAATAAATGTCCGGGCTCCCTCGTAAGGTGTGTGGAACAGCTCAAGGTTCCTTATTGTGAATTTGTCGAGCCATACATACCTGTCCTCATCTATCCTCGACAGGTTTGTTATATGTCCGAGCTGGTTATGCTGGGTAATGTCGAGATAATGGAGCACCGCTCCTGCGGCGATCACAGCCAGTGAAAGATTCTGGACGCCAAAGCCTTTAAGGGATGTTGTCTCGAACTGCTTCAGAAGCCTGTCGCCTGCAGCTTCGGGAGTGAAGATCCAGTCGTCGAGCTTGAATGTATAGAATTTTGTTCCGAAGTTTTCAGTGAAGAGCTCATTCTTCCTCTTCTCATAAAGCACTTCCTTGGGCTGGAAGTTACTGAGGAGCTGATCGATGTACTCAAATGTTCCTTCCGAGGCCAGGAATTCGCCGGTCGATATGTCGAGAAATGCCACTCCGGCGGCTTTCATGTCGATATGGACTGCAGCCAGAAAGTTGTTCTCCTTATGAGTAAGTACATTATCGTCGAGCGATACACCGGGAGTTACAAGTTCGGTTATCCCACGTTTTACAATATTCTTTGTAAGTTTCGGATCTTCGAGCTGTTCACAGATAGCCACCCTCTGCCCGGCCCTCACAAGCCTGGGAAGATAGATATCCAGGGCATGGTAGGGGAATCCGGCCAGTTCAACCGAAGAGGCCGAACCGTTTGCCCTCTTTGTAAGTGTAATCCCAAGTATTTCCGAAGCCTTGATTGCATCAGGACCGAATGTCTCATAAAAATCACCCACCCTGAAAAGCAGAATGGCGTCAGGATGCTTTGCCTTGACGTGATAATACTGCTTCATCAGCGGTGTCTCAACATATTTCTTTTCGTCGGCCATGGGGATAGACGCAGGGAAACATTTCAACGATTGATCTTCAACAAAGATAATAAGATTTGGAAAGGTGCCGGAGGCAAAGGGGAGATTACCTCTGTCAGGTAACAATTATCATTGTTAGGGTTTAAGCCTTTTCGTAACTTGTAACAGTAATAAATAAATGTGTGTCATGAAGAAAGTCCTTATCCTGGGAGCGGGGATGGTTGTAAAACCGATGGTTGAATTCCTGCTGAAGAACAATTACGCTGTAAAGGTTGCCACAACCACGAAAGAAAAAGCCGACAGGATGATAAAGGGTCATCCGAACGGATCATCAATGAGATGGTCGACCGACGAGGCCGAGGTTCTTGATAAGCTTGCCGGCCAGCACGATATAGTCGTTTCATTTCTTCCCTACAGGTATCATGCCCTGGCAGCCAAAGCATGCATCAAAGCCGGAATCCCGCTTGTTACAACTTCATATGTTCAGCCTGAAATGCAGGCCCTCGATGAGGCTGCAAAGAGGTCGGGAGTCCTCCTGCTCAATGAGATAGGACTCGACCCGGGGATCGATCACATGACTGCCATGAAGGTGATTGACAATATTCACTCGCAAGGAGGAAAAGTTGAAAAGTTCTGGTCTCTTTGCGGAGCCCTGCCTGCTCCGGGTGATGCAGATAACCCAATGAAATATAAATTCTCATGGAGCCCCAAGGGGGTGGTGCTGGCGAGCCGCAACAGCGCTCTTTACCTGAAAAACGGGGAAAAGATCAAAATTGATCCCGTGAACCTTTTCAAGGACAGGTTCAGCTATAATTTCCCGGGTGTGGGCGAAATAGAAGTGTATCCCAACAGGGATTCAATAAGCTATATTGATATCTATAAGATTCCTGAGGTCTCCACGATGTACCGCGGAACATTCAGGTTCAGGGGCTGGTGCGAAACCCTCGATGTGATGAAAGCTCTCAGCATGCTCGACGACACAATAATCGATTACACGGGTAAGGATTATGCGGGATTTCTTTCAGAACGTTCGGGACTGGGCACTTCAAACATGCGTGAAAACATAGCGCTGAAACTCGGGATCCCGAAGTCATCCGTTGCCCTCGATTCCCTTGAATGGCTTGGATTCTTCAGCAATGAAAAGCTTGAATGCACTAAGACTTCTCCCTTTGAGATCACAGCGGA
>CAZKTX010000110.1:0-8540 GCA_964555805.1 uncultured Rikenellaceae bacterium | reverse complement strand
GGGAACTCAAAATGAATGTTGTACATCTTTGAGATGGATGTGAGTATTCTCTTTCCGATAACGTTGTTGCTTCCGTTTCCGGTCACCACTACTGTATCGTTGTTCTTGCTTTTTGCCGCGAACACCGACACCATCCCTATAACCTGGAAGGTTAGGTTCAGAATCCCTGCCGCCAGGTCTTCCCTGGTTGCCGTCTCCACTATCTTCCCGAAGTTCGATGCTGTATACTCCCTGTTGAGGAAACCTATATTGCTTTCGGCAATGTCGCCGATGTGAAGATCGACATTCCTGACATTGCCCATGGCCGCATAGCTCATTATCGTGTCAAAGTCGGATGTGTTGAGCATCTCCCTTGCCAGTCCGATTATTGTTCCGCCGCCCACGCCGGTTCCGCCCAGGTGGGTGATCCTGCCGTTGTCGACTTCAAGTATCGCAGTTCCGGTGCCTATATTTGAAATTATTATCCGGTCCTTTTTAGCGAGATATCTTCCGCCTGTTCCTATTGCTGTCATCTCGTCGATGCGGTTTGTGCTGATGCCGAACAGATCGCCCGGGATCCTTGATGCTCCGGCACCGGTTATGTTTATCCTCTCTATATTGCCCAGGCTCAGATGATTTTCAACCAATAGTTTCCCAAATGCTCCTGTTGCCGATGTTATTGCATCGACAGCCCTCGTCTTCACCTTGATTATATCCGTTCCGCCGTTCAGAGCAGCAACCTTTGTTGTTGTGCTTCCGATATCTATACCTATTACCATGACCCTGTGTATTTAAGGGCAGATTGTTACAACTGCCTTTTAACGCGGCAAATGTAATGATTATACAGAAATGACTTACTTATTCCTGTTTTTTGATGCACCTGACCGATGCTCCGCGCTGACGGTTGTTGTTGCTTCGTCCGAGCGATCCTCGCTGGCCGAGATAGTGATCGAGCGCCGTTCCTGATTTCCCTTCAGTGGCGCTCCACCAGATGCCGATGCTTGCAAGGTTGAGGAAAATACCGTTCTCAACACGGTAGCCTCCGGGCAGTCCGTTAAAGCCCGATTCGTTTGAGCCGCTGTAGCCTTCAGTCCATCTTGTGCTGCTTTTCATTTTGTTCCCTGCTGCATCAGGACCTCCGAGGAACACTGCCAGCTGTGCCCAGTCGGCAGCGGCGGGTATTGACCAGCCGGCCGGTGCAAGCCCGCGGGGATCGTTCACCGCAAACCAGTTGTACAGTTTGCCGTAAATTGGCCCGTTCTTCGCATCGTTATTGTAATAGCACCATGCCGGCCTTCCGGATTGACCTGCTGCCACCCATTCTTCATTGGTCCGGGCTTCGGGAATTGTATCTCCATTCCTGAAGGTCGCCACATTCAGGTTAGCCGATGCCCAGGTCTGGGAGCCGATCCTGACGGTTCCCTCTGCCGGGACTTTTTTCACGGCCTGTGGTTTGGCTGCAGGCTGGGCAGGCTTCTTCTGAGGGGTAGTTGCTTTTTTCTGAGGTGTAGTCGTCTTCTTCTGTGGCTGTGTAGTCGTTTTTTGCTGCGTGGTGGTAGTTTTCTGCTGCGTGGTGGTAGTTTTCTGCACCGGAGTCGTTGTCTTCGGCTTTGCCGTTGCAGTCCCGGTCTGAGCTGCCAGTTCCGGAGCCTGCATGAGGCAGAAGCAAACCGGCAATATCAGGAGGACATCTCTTTTTAACATCTTCTTTGCCATTTTTCCTCTTTTAACTGATCATCAATATTAAAACGTTCACGGAGAAGGATTATTACTGGAATAGCCAGACCATTGCCTGTCAGGCTCTGGCTTTTAAAAATCATATTGTTTTGGGTAAAAAAATTATTGAATAACAATATCCGGGTTATTGTTATTCGATAAAAATTCGTACATTTATAGCAACCCAAACTACAAACTATGGCAATTATTATCAATCTTGATGTAATGCTTGCGAAGCGCAAGATGAAGCTTAATGAACTATCGGCTCTGGTTGGTGTAACGGTTTCGAACCTGTCGATACTGAAAAGCGGAAGGGCAAAATCAATAAGGCTTTCGACACTTGACGCAATCTGTGATGCTCTGAAATGTCAGCCGGGGAATATTCTTGAGTATCAGAAGGAACCGGGGAAGGAAGAATAGGGCTGGCGGCTCGAGGCTTAAGGCGTGAGGCGTGAAGCGCGACTGCCAACTGCCTGCTGCCAACTGCCAACTTTATTTATTGACTACATTTACCGGCCTTCCCTCAAGGAATGCCTTAACGTTTTTCGCCGCCTGATCCATAAGTCTTCTTCTCGATTCGAGTGTAGCCCATGCTATATGGGGGGTTATTATACAGTTTTTTGCTTTCAGCAGGGGGTTGTCTTTTGCAGGCGGCTCAGAAGCCAGCACATCGAGGCCTGCTCCGGCAATTATGCAATTGTTAAGGGCATCGGCAAGATCCTGCTCTTCTATAATTGGTCCCCTCGAGGTATTAATCAGGAAAGCGTCTTTTTTCATCAGCTTCAGCCTTTTCATGTTTATCAGTCCGGCAGTTTCCGGAGTGTAGGGGCAGTGGATGCTCACGATATCCGAACGGGACAGGAGTTCGTCAAGTTCAGCCCATTTGAACCCGGGGCAATGAGGGGGATCTTTCCGGGAGGGTGATGTTGCTATCACATTCATACCGAAAGCAATTGCTATTTCGCAAACTTTTCGGCCGATATTCCCGAATCCGATTATTCCGATTGTGAGGCCCGCCAGTTCAGTAAGCTTGTAGTCGCGATAGGTGAAGTCGGGCGAATCGGACCATTTTCCCTCCATTACTGAATCGCTGTGCCGCTGAACACGGAAGCACAACTCGAGAATAAGGGCGAATGTGAGCTGGGCCACCGAGCTTGTGCTGTAGGCTGGTATGTTTGTAACTGTTATTCCAAGGCGGCGGGCTTCGTCAATGTTTATCACATTATAGCCTGTGGCCATGACTCCCACATACCTCAGGTCAGGGAGTGACCGGAGAATATGATCAGGCAGCACCGTTTTGTTTGTCATAAGTATCTCCGACCCTGCCGAGCGTTCGAGGGTCAGCTCAGGGGGTGTACGGTCGTAAACTGTAAGGTGGCCCAGACTGCCCAGCTCGTCCCAGCCAAGGTCTCCGGGGTTTGTAGTAAACCCGTCAAGTACTGTTATCTTCATGAAATCTGTTTGTTATATGAATTTCGGGATCAAATTTAAGTTGGATTTTGCAGAAATGAAAGCTGTTGTTAAGGACCTGATTCCCTGTGGATGAAAAACTAATTGAAATATTCTTCCCTGTTTGCATCCTCAAAGGCAAAATTACTGATATTTGCCGGCAGATTAACATTGCAGTTAAGCAAAGTTTGCCAAGGATGAGAATCATAAGGCTTATCGAAACGCATTTCTGGATAGTGCTTCTGGCAGGGATCGTTCTTGGTCTCTGGCCTCCTGTTGAAATTGATGCAACTCCGGTCGTGCCAAAGCTTCTGCTTGGCATGATGCTATTCACCGCCTTCCTGAAGATTGATGCGCTCGAAATCATTGAGAGCATGAAGAATTTCCGTTTGATTTCATGGATTACTTTTGTTTATATGCTGTTGATCCCTGTTGTTTTCTTTTTCATTTCAGCCATCTTTGATAAGGATTTTGCTATTGCAGTGCTCCTGCTCACAGCAATGCCGGCAGGTGTTACAACTCCGGTGCTGACAGACATCGCAAAGGGCAACATTCCACTTTCAATGAGCCTGGCGATAGTGACTCAGCTTGCAGCGCCCTTCACAGTTCCCTTGCTTTTCTGGATACTCGACATCAATTCCCTGAACATTGACAAGCTGATGATACTTAAAGATATTGCAATCCTTGTATTTGTCCCGATGGTAGTTTCGCAGATCATTAAGAAATTATTGCCCCGGACGGTGGAAAGCTCGCAGAAATTCTTCACATCATTCAACGTGCTTATCCTTTTTGCATTTGTGTTTATAACAATCTCATCACAGAGAGAGGTTATCCTGGGGAATCCGGCAGGTGTTGTGTGGAAGATTGCAGCTCTTTACCTCGTATACATTCTTCTTCACATAATCGGCTATATGTCATGTCCTCGACAGAACCGCGAAAGCAGGATAGCGGTTGCGATAGGCTCTGCTTACAAGAACAACGGACTGGCGATCGTCCTTGCAGTGTCATATTTTTCCCCGGCCATCCTGGTTCTGACGGTCCTTTCGGAGTTCCCGTGGAACACTCTCCTTGCGCCGTTCAAGAAGGTGATGGAGAAGATAAAATTGCCCTCCTAACCCCCCTTCAGGGGGGCAGGGGGGAAAAAAGGCGTGGAGTTAACAGGAACGAACCCCCGACCCGAATCATAAATTTTGTTAAAGCCAGATTTCTTACTTTAATAATATCTAATTTAGAGCCAAAGGCACAACCCTGAATTCAGAACCAATTAAATCTCAATAAGAATGAAGAAAAAACTGTTTTTCACAATTATCTGTTTGTCGGTATTTGCAGTCACCTTTTCACAGGAACTAGCAAATTTCCGGCGTGCTCCCATTGTATCTCCCGAGATAGGCGAGAAAACCGTCACCTTCAGGATAGCGGCTCCCCAGGCAAAGCTTGTAAGGCTCTACGGTTCGTGGATGCGGAGTTTTGATTCGTCCGTTAACATGCTTCAGGACACGGCCGGTGTGTGGTCGGTAAGCATTCCGAAACCCCAGCCTGAGCTTTACACTTACAATTTCATTGTTGACGGCTTTACAGTGAATGACGTCAATAATGTACTGCTTCAGAGAGATGGCACCCGATACCTCAGTGTACTGCTGGTTCCGGGTGATCTGACCGCAAACTATTTTGAAGCCGGCAAGCGAGGTAACCTTTCAAAGGTATGGTATGATTCCCCGACAATCGGCAAGTCACGCCGGATGTATATATATACACCTTACGGCTATAATTCCGGCACGGCAAAGTATCCGGTGCTGTATCTGCTTCACGGGGGAGGAGGCGATGAGGATGCATGGGTTACAATGGGCCGCGCCTGCCAGATCCTCGACAACCTTATCGAAAAGAAGCTTGCCGTTCCGATGATCTGTGTGATGCCAAATGGCAATCCCACCCAGGAGGCCGCAAAAACCCTTTTGCTTCCCGAGGGAACCTACGACCGCACTGATCCTAAATTCGCCAACCTTTATGTAAACAGCCTTGTGAAGGATATAATTCCCTATGTTGAAAAGAACTATCGCGTGATTGCCAGTCCTGAAGCCAGGGCGGTCTCCGGGCTGTCGATGGGCGGTGGTCATACAATGAGCGTCACAAATGAATATCCCGGCCTGTTCGGTTATATCCTTCCTCTCAGCATGGGAATCCGGGCCGATCAGCCCGACATCGACTCCAAACTGCAGGGGATAAAGAAGGCAGGTTACAAGCTTTACTGGATCGGTTGCGGAAATGAGGATTTCACATTTGAAGGTGCAAAACTGCTCGATCAGGCTCTCACCCGCAACGGCATGGAACATACATTCCACGTGTCCGGAGGAGGCCATACATGGTCGAACTGGAGGATCTATCTGAATACATTCGGACCTCTCTTGTTCAAATAGAATTTGCACTACTGACTAGTAAAAATTGAGAACATATAAAAAAGAAATATGATGAAGAGATTGACAATTATAACAATATGCCTGCTGGCCTTCACTGGTCTTTTTGCCCAGGAGCTGGCAAATTTTGCGGGACGCCAGCCTGTAATTTCTCCTGAGATAAAAAGCAGCGGGATCACATTCAGGATATCTGCTCCCTATGCTGATGAGGTAAAGCTTTCCGGTTCATGGGCAGCTGACATGAGGTCGACTGTTGACCTGAAGAAGGATGAGGCAGGATTGTGGTCCGTCACAATTCCAGCCCCTTCGGCAGAATTGTACACTTACAGTTTCATAGTCGATGGCCTCCCGACAACTGATCCAAACAATGTGCTCATGCAGAGGGATGGTACACGTTACCTGAGTGTTCTGCTTGTGCCCGGCGATGCGACAGCAAATTATTTTGAAGCAAAGAACCGCGGGAACCTCTCGCAGGTGTGGTATGATTCCCCGACGCTTGAAATGAACCGCAGGATGTTTGTATATACGCCCTACGGTTATGAGACAAGCAAAACAAGTTACCCGGTGCTGTATCTGCTTCATGGTGCCGGCGGCGATGAGGATGCATGGAGCACAATGGGCCGCACCTGCCAGATCATGGACAACCTGATTGAAAAGAAGCTTGCAAAACCGATGCTTGTTGTGATGCCGAACGGTAATCCCGGTCAGCAGGCAGCCCGTACACAGCTTATACCCGAGAAACCTTTCGACCGCGCCAATCCGGGTGTGGCAAACGCATATGTAAACAGCATAGTAAAGGACATCGTGCCTTATATTGAAAAGAACTACAAGGTTATTGCAAAGCCTTCGGCGAGAGCCATAGCCGGATTATCGATGGGAGCCGGTCATACAATTTCATGCACAAACCTGTATCCGGGATTTTTCCAGTATATCTGCCCTCTCAGCAACGGTATCCGTGTAAATGATGAGAATAAGGCAAGGTACGATGCTGAATTCAAAGGAGTTAAAAAGGCAGGTTACAAACTGTACTGGATAGGTTGCGGTGAATCCGATTTCCTTATCGAGTCGGCAAAAACCCTTGATGCAACCCTTACACGACTAGGGATGAAGCATACCTTCTATGTCAATTCCGGAGGTCATACCTGGCCGAACTGGAGGATCTATCTCAATAACTTTGCTCCTTTGCTGTTCAAGTGAAAATAAAAAGGTTCCTGCTTCAATCAACCCAAACCCATAATCACTTTTAACATGAAGACCGAGAAGAGAAGGACATTCATAAAGAAATCAGTATTGGCCTCAGCCGGACTTGCAGTGGCTCCTGCATACATCAGGGGATTTGCCAGTGTCAAGCCCAGCGACAGGATCAATGTCGGTGTAATTGGCATTAACGACCGGGGCGGCTTTTACGGGGGCTCCGGTCACACTGCCAATTTTACAAAGATCAAGGAAACGAGGGTTGCTGCAATATGCGACTGTGTCGATTATCTCCTGCCGAAAGCCATTCAGGACATAGAGAAGCTTGGAGGCGAGAAGCCTTCAACATATTCCGATTACCGCAAGATGCTCGAAAACAAGGATCTGGATGTTATTTCAATCGCCACTCCCGATTACTGGCATGCACTCATGACAGTAAATGCCTGTCAGGCCGGGAAGGATGTATATGTTGAAAAGCCGGTATCGTACACTATTGACGAAGGCCGGAAGATGGTGCAGGCAGCCCGGAAATATAACAGAATAGTCCAGGCCGGTACCCAGAGGAGGGCCTTCAGACTGAACCGTAAAGCCATTGAGGTGTTGCGCGGAGGCGTGATAGGAGATATCTACATGGGCCGCGGAACCGTTTACCGTTCACGTCCGAGCATTGGCAGGAAGCCCGACGGACCAACTCCGGAAGGAGTCAACTGGGATCTTTACAGGGGCCCGGCGCCGCTGATCCCGTTCAATGAAAACCATTTCCTTTATAACTGGCACTGGTACTGGGATACAAGCACGAGTGAATTCGGAAATAACGGAACGCATGCGATGGACATAATCAGGCAGGCAATGAACCTGACAACGCATCCTTCAAAAATTTCCTGTTCCGGAGGATTTTATGCGTATAAAGATGATTCCGACCAGGATGTACCGAATCTCCAGGTTGCCACATATGAATATGACAACGGGGCTGTTCTTGAGCTTGAAGTAAGGAGTCTTCCAACACCCAATGATCCGTGGGGATACCTGTGGCTTGGTACAAAAGGCTATGCATATACTTCCGGCAATAATCAGGTTCTTATTTTCCAGAGCAACAACGGTCCGGCAACAGCCGGAGGCCAGACAGGCACGGCGGCATTCAGCACCGGTTTGCAGCAGGACAGGTCCAATAAGCCCACAATCACTCTCACCAATGAGGATTTAGATCCTGATCCAAGGTGGGACGAAATACTTAAGGCAGGCATCGACTATCATTTCCAGAATTTCGTCGATTGCGTCAAGAGCCGCAAGCCCGGCGATCTGATTGCCGATATAGAGGAAGGGCATATCTCGACTGCCATGATGCATCTCGGGAACATTGCATACCGGACCGGACGGAAGCTGGTTTTCGACGGTAAGAATGAGAATTTCGGAAACGACACTGAGGCCAATTCCTACCTGTCGCGTCCGGGCGGTGGGAGAAGACCTTACAACATGCCTGACAAGGTATAGTTGCATGTGAACTCTGAATGGTTCTGTTTTACAGATCAGTTGTAACCATAGGTGAAGTAATCCTGTATTAATTGAGATGAGGTACAGGCTGTCAAAAAAGGAAAAGGTTGATCCTATTTCTCCTGTATGCAGGAAGGAGGCTTATTTTACCCTTGAGGATGCACAGGCTATGATAAGGCAAATAGAGGAGACGCGTGTCACGAAAAAGATACATGCATACAGGTGTGATATATGCGGCTTATGGCATCTTACAAGCAGGGGTAAGGAGTAAGACTGTTAATCTGTTTTGTCAGGGCAGTT
>CAZKTX010000109.1:6498-8607 GCA_964555805.1 uncultured Rikenellaceae bacterium | reverse complement strand
GATTACAAATCAGCTGCTCTGGCCAACTGAGCTACATCGGCAATTTAAAGAACGTCCCGACAGGCCATTACATACCCTCAAAAATCGGTTTGCAAATGTATGAATTAAAATTTCATTTATCAAAATTATCGATTTTTTTTTTGAGCCTACCTTGGCTATGCTCCTCTTTTCTTCTGATTATACTTGGTAATCTGCTTCTTAAGAGCATCGATAGCCTGGTCGGTAGCCTCCTCAAAGGTCTTGCTTTGCTTTTTTGCAAACATGGGTGCTCCCCTAAGATCAAGCTTGATTTCGGTAATTTTATTCTTTCGCTCCTGATCCTTATCAAGCCTCAGGTACACTTCAGCATTAACAATTCCATCACCGAGCTGAATAAGCTTATCCAGTTTCTGGTGAACAAAATCAATTAGTTTCTTATCGGCATCAAACCGCACTGAGTGAATCTGAATGTTCATGGTGGTCCCTCCTGATTAATTAATAAATAATTAAGCTCTTGGATGAGCCTGTTTGTATATTCTCCTTAGCTTCTCGAACGAATTATGCGTATATATTTGAGTGGCTGACAGATTGGCGTGACCCAGGAATTCCTTGATTGAATTCAGGTCGGCCCCGTGGTTAAGCATATGTGTGGCAAAGGTGTGCCTGAGCACATGGGGGCTTTTCTTTTCTATCGTTGTCACAATTGCCAGGTATTTCCTCACAGTATTATAAACGTATTTATCGTACAACTTGTTCCCCCTGTCATCAATAAAAAACCATTCAGGATTCAGATCCGGAAATTCAGCATCACGAGCCCTTGAATAATCAGCCAGTTTTAAAGCAAAATGACCAACAAGCGGTATGATCCGCTGCTTGTTTCTCTTCCCTGTCACCCTGACTGATGCAGATGTAAGATCGACATCGGATATTCTGAGTCCGGTCAGTTCCGCCCTCCTCATTCCGGTGAAGTAAAGCATTTCAATAATCGCCCTGTCCTTCAGCCCTTTAAATCCATCATCAAACTGACAATCGTCAAGCAGCCTGTCGAGAGCTTTCTCCTCAACAAAAACAGGCAGCCTCTTTGCTGTCTTTGGCAGGACAACCTTTTCAAGGGGATCGCCTGCTGCAAGACCCTCCTTCCTCAGAAATCTGTAAAAGATTCTGAGCGACGAAATTTTCCTGTGAATACTTGAAGGTGAATAACCGTCTCCGATAAGAGACACGATCCACGACCTTACATCATGGAAAGTAATATCATCCGGTCTCCCTGAGCGGTTTTGCAGCTTCAGGAAACTATCGAACTGATCAAGATCGCTTAAATAGGATCTTACAGTGTGCGGCGAGTACCGCTTTTCAATTTTCAGAAACTGTAAGAACGATTCCTTATGATCCATAAAGGAACCCCCTTATATGTTAGTGTTAAAAAAAGGAACAGGACAGCGGTTTACTCTTCGCTCTCCTGCAACTTCTGAACATACTGTGCCTTCTTTAACATTTCCCTTCTGCGTACTGAAGGTTTGACGAAAGCCTGACGCGAGCGCAGTTCACGGATCACTCCTGTTTTTTCAAATTTCCGCTTGAACTTCTTGAGAGCTCTCTCAATATTTTCGCCTTCTTTTACCGGTACAATGATCATAATATTAATTCAGTTTAAAACGAGGCGCAAATTTAGACACATTAAAAATCTTTTCAAAACATTAAGGCGACAATTTTATCATTTTATTTGATTTATATTATTTGACATAATAACACTTTGTATGAAGTTTAAGATAATAATCTTTATTTATTAAAGGTACGGTTTATATTAATTGATGCCAAATAAAGAGTTGTTAAAAATTGGTTAAATAATCAGTCGAATGCAATGTAAGGACTAAGCTTTCCTGCTGACTCCGCTGAGATGACACCATTGCTGACAAGCTCGTCCAATCCGCTGATCCTGCCGTTTAACTCCCTGTACTTCAAAAGGGCCGGGACCTCGTTCTTTTTAAAATAGGGATGCCTGATGAGGTCGCCGTATCCGGCGGAATTAATCCTGATCCGTTTTACATCAAGCGAGTCGGCTGTCACCCTGCCCGAGATAAGCGCGAATGTCTCTTCAGGAAGCCCATAAACTTCTCTTAGCTGGCCTAC
>CAZKTX010000109.1:0-6398 GCA_964555805.1 uncultured Rikenellaceae bacterium | reverse complement strand
AGATAAGCGCGAATGTCTCTTCAGGAAGCCCATAAACTTCTCTTAGCTGGCCTACTGAGGCATATCCTCCGATTAGTTTTCTGAACCTTATAATACGGGCCGCCAGTACCGGGCCTATCCCCGGAAGCTCTTCGAGTGAAGCGGAGTCGCAGGTATTAAGGTCGAGCCGCCCGGGGCGGGTCTGCGCCCGCCGGGGCGGGTCCTGAACCGGTCGCAGTGCAGCAGTCTTATATGCCGCCAGATACACCTCAGTGGTGTCGGATGAAAGCCACTCCTGAGAAACAGGCAGCTCCCTGACCGGAATCTCATGGATTGGAAAGAGAAACCTGATTCCTGATATTACAACAATAGAAATAAGAAGGATGAAAGTTGACCTTCTTTCTCTCCTGGAATAGCCAAACCAGTCCCTGAAGAATTCCCAGAACGCATCCATATTATTTATAAGCAAGCGAGACCGGATGCAATATATAAAATCCGGGGGCCAGATTAAAATAACAAGGGGAAAAAATGAATATAAGGATTCTGTCTCAGAAGGGATATCCAATACCCAGAACAAATGTTATATCGTCGCCGAAGTCGAAACGCCGGGAGGCAAGTATCCACTTGGAACCTTGATTGATTGCCGGATCACGCAGTTTGACCCCCATATCAATCCTGGCAGTAACGAAGCTGAAGTCGAATCTGAATCCGGTTCCCGTACCCACCGCCATGTCGTTGATGAACTTGTCGAATCTGAACCTGGCACCCTGCCGGGATGCATCATCATTGAAAGTCCAGATATTGCCGGCATCCATAAACAATGCGCCTTCAAGGACCCAGAATAGTTTAAACCTGTATTCAACGTTAGCCTCAAGCTTAATATCCGCAGTTTGGTTTATAAAGTCAATTGTATCCGGAACTTCATAGGAACCCGGGCCCAGGGAGCGTACCTGCCATGCTCTGATACCGTTTGCTCCTCCCCCGAAATACTGCTTCTCGAAAGGTATTGCCCGTGAGTTGCCATATGGAATCCCGACACCGGTGAAAGCCCTGTAAACAACCGAACTGATATCATTTATACGTACATTGTACCGTATATCTGCATCGAGACGGACATACTGGGCAAAAGGTTGTCCAAGGAAATTGTAATAGTCATTCTTTTTCTGAGCTCCTGTCAGCCTGCTTGCTGCCGAAAGCATGTTCCCGGCTGCCTCGGCATTCACCCTCAGAAACAGGTAGTCCCTCGATTTCTGGATCTTCTGATTATTGAAGATGAAGGAATAGTTGCCGCCGAGGATAAGAACATCCTTGTAACTATTTGAAAGGTAAGAAGAAACATTGATCAGCTTCTGGAAACTCGTATCAATTTTAACCATATTAACAAGGTTAAGCTGGAAGGGATTCACTATATGTGTTCCATAGTCCCGGGCGGTCCAGCTGTACCCGAAAGTGGCATTGGCCATGGTCCTGGTGAAGAAGCTGAGATCCTGATAGTTGTAAGCAGCCAGTATAGTAGTTGTCGGATTCTTTGTTTTTATAAACTCTTCCGGATTAACGAAAGGCATAAAGAACCTGGGAAGCCTCATGGAGGTTTCCGCTCCATACTCCTGGGTGCTTCTGAGTTTTGTGTTCGGCTGCGACATCGCCTCGAAAGCGCCTTTGAGCTTCAGATTGAACTGCTCGGCGCCGCGAAACAGATTCTTGTTCTGGTATACCAGGTTCAGTGCGCCACCGAAGTTTCCGGCTGTATTTGTACCCTCAAGATCTACGTTGAATGACTGCTGGCTGAGCAGGGTAAGCTGAATATTGCAGTTAAGATACATGGCCTGCCCTGGGTTCTCTTCAGGAGGATCAGTGTCGTTGAAAAATATATTTACAAGGCGGTAAGTCTTCAGGGTCAGAAGATGGCTCTGGCTCTGCTCAACATCGACAAGATTATAGTTGGAGCCCGGCTTGAGATAAAGTGATTTAAGTATCAGGTCGTGCCTTACCGAAGGTTTTGAACCTTCAGTTATAAAGTAGTAACCCTGGTAAAATGTCGTATCGAGGCGCCCGGCATATGATTCACCCTCTTCAAGCACCGATTTCTGAATATATTCAGGATATATATAAACATTTTTGATCTGATAAACCTGATGAGGGCCCTGTGTGATTCTGTTATACTGGTCAATCCGTAGTGCTTTCCTGACATCATAAAACAGGTTGACCTGCCTGTTGCCTATAGTGCTGTCGATCCTGAATGAAATATGATCTGCCGAGAATCCATAAAACCCATGGTTTTTAACAAAACGCTCAAAGCGGGTCCGTTCGGCCTGTAGGACGTCGACATCATAAGGCTTTCCTCTTTGAATGAGACACGACACCGAATCGAAATTGAACAGCGCCCTGATTGTAGTGTCGTCAATTTCATAAAATATATTCCTGATTGTATAGGGCGGTTTCAGGTTGACATTATAAAACACATCCGACTTTCTCTTCTGCGTCATTACCGAATCAGTAACATCGCTGTCGAAGTATCCCTTGGAAGCGATGTAATCCTCAAGCTGCTGACGGCTCTGATCCATTGAAAAGATGTCGAAAATGACAGGTTCCTCCCCTATCCTCCTGAGCCACCCGTGAGGCCATTTAGTCTTTTCGATGTTGGAAAGGTTGTAAAGCCATAAATGAAACCGTGTGCCAAATATTTTTTTGTTTGGCTTTTGCCTTATATAAGGCGAAAGGGCAGCCTTGTTCAATCCCTCCCTGTCAATCTCAATGTAATTATTGTAGAGAAGAGTCTCGTTCTGCGGAACATATTTGGTCGGATTGCATGAGAAAATGAGGGGCACAAGGAGAAAGAGGAAAAAAGTTTTCCCCCGGTGTAATATATTTTTATTTGACCCGGTTTTTTTCAAAATTTGCAAATCAAAGCCTGAAGCAAATATATATATAATAGAAAACAACTATTATCGGGCACAGGCATAATTAGTTTCTACAAATATCATACCTGTGGAAACACAAAACAATTCCGGAATGGTCAGCAGAAATACAATAAAGCACATTCAGTCGCTTCAGAAAAAGAAGGTAAGGGAAGATGAACGGCTTTTTACTATTGAAGGGGACAAACTTGTACGGGAATACCTTGCTGCCGGTAAAAGGCTTAGCCTTCTTGTTGCCAAACCCGAATTCATTTCAGCTCTGGGACAGGGCGACAGGGCTCTTATTGGTGAAATAGTGCCAGCCTCATACGAAGAACTGAAAAGAGTCAGCAGTCTGACCACCCCCCACAATGCGCTGGCAGTCGTAGATATGCCTGATCCGGCTAAATTTGACGCCGGCAGCATTCGGGGACTGAGCATAGCCCTTGAATCAGTGCAGGATCCGGGTAATCTTGGTACGATAATAAGGGCAGCGGCATGGTTTGGGATTCGAAATATTATCTGCTCCTCCAATTCGGTTGATGTATACAATCCCAAGGTGATCCAGGCCTCAATGGGAGCAATACTGAATGTTGAAGTCCTGTATTCCGAGCTTGATTTCATTCTCAGGGAAGCGAATAAGGCAGGGATGCCTGTGTACGGAACATTTCTGGATGGAGAATCAATTTATACCTCGGAACTTGACGACAGGGGAATAATCCTGTTCGGCAACGAGTCGAAAGGGATATCCGGAAGCCTGGCTCCCTTCATTACAAAAAGACTGTTTATCCCAGGGTTTTCAGTTTCAAATTATGGAGTTGAGTCCCTCAATGTCGGGATGGCGGCATCTGTAGTGCTCTCAGAATTTGCAAGAAGAAGGAAATGAGTTCCAGGGCCGGCGCCCCTTCATAATCCAATATCGGATGCAACTGCCTCTGCACTGTTCATGCCGTCGACTGCCGACGACACTATCCCTCCGGCATAACCTGAGCCCTCACCGCAGGGAAAGAGACCGGATATAACTATATGCTGCAGTGTAAGAGGATCTCTGGGGATCCTGACCGGTGATGATGTCCTCGACTCAACCCCGGTTATTACTGCCTCTTCTGTGAGGAAACCCCTCATAACTGATCCAAAGAAGCCAAAGCCTGCCTTCAGCCTGTTTCCGATCGAAGGCGGGATCCATTCATGAAGAGGAGAAGATATAACTCCTGGAAAATATGAAACAGCAGGCAATGTTGATGATGTTTTGCAATTAAGGAAATCTGTCAGCCGCTGTGCCGGCGCCGATTGTGTTCTGCCTGCCTGCTCCCAGTTAAGTCTTTCAAAGTCCTTCTGAAATTCAAGTCCGGCCGTAACACCAAACCGGGCATAATCTTTAAGGTCCTCAGGCCTTATTTCAACAACAATCCCGGAATTTGCGTAAGGAGAGTTTCTTGTAGAGGGAGACATTCCGTTAACAACGACCTCTTCCGGTGAAGTTGCCGCAGGTACTATAAATCCTCCGGGGCACATGCAGAATGAATACACGCCTCTGTCATCGACCTGTTTTACAAGATTGTATGAAGCTGCAGGCAGGAATTTACCTCTTTCCTTCCCGTGGTACTGTATCCTGTCGATAAGTGCCTGTGGATGTTCAACCCTCACACCCATTGCAAACGACTTGGGTTCAAGCTTTATCCCCCTGCTGATGCACAGGGAGTAAATATCCCTTGACGAGTGTCCTGTTGCAAGAATAACGAATTGTGACAGGAATTTTTCATTTCCCCGGGTCACGACACCTTTAACCTGGTTGTCCTCTACTATGATGTCGCTTACTCTTTTGCCAAACAGAAATACCCCTCCTGCCTCGGTTATAGTATTTCTGATTCCGGAAATTATCCCCGGGAGTTTATCCGTTCCCAGATGGGGATGGGCCTCATAAAGGATATTTTCGTTTGCCCCGTGAATGCAGAGCAATTCAAGCACCCTCCTGTTATCACCTCTTTTTTTGGATCGTGTGTAAAGCTTGCCATCTGAGAAAGTGCCGGCGCCGCCTTCACCAAAGCAGTAATTGCTGTCGGGATCGACCCTGTGCTCGCGGCTTATAAGTGCTATGTCCTTTTTTCGCGATGATACATCCTTTCCCCTTTCAAGGATGACAGGACGCAGCCCCAGTTCAATAAGCCTGAGCGCAGCAAAAAGGCCTGCCGGACCTGCTCCCACAACAATAACCTCCCTCTTACCGGTGACATCCTGTGGAATATATGGCTGAATTGCCGGAGCCGGCTCGTCGCCGGATGCAAAGACCTCAATTTCGAGGTTTACAATTATATTTTTTTTACGTGCATCGACAGATCTTCTTATGATTCTAAGCTGAGAAATCCCTGAAGGTGGAATTCCGGCAACTGAACCTGCCAGTTTGCGGACCAGTGACTGATCGGCGGCAGTTTCAGGACTTATGCTGAGCCTGACAATCCTTGACATTGAATTTTATTCAAAATGAAAAGAGACGACCCAGATACGCGACTGCATCTTTTCTATTGCATTAACATACTGAGTATTACCGCTTACTCCCTCATCATGCCAGAGGACATCTCTCATTCCTCTTGATGTTTTTATTTCAACTGACAGTTTAAAAAAAGGAAGATAAAAATCAAGGCCGGCTCCCGCTTCATAGTACGGATCGAATCTTTTAAGTCTCAGATATATGTTTTCACTTTCCGGATACTCTTTCTTACCGGCAAGATCGTACCTGAAATTGAGACCTCCTATTACATAAGGCCTCACATTGTTCAGCCTGTCGCCCTTAAGCTTCACCAGGACGGGAAATTCAAGGAATGATGATTGAAGTCTCTGGACTTCTCCGATCTCTTTATATATGGGATCTGTATTGTCATAAAAATGAACACTCCTTTGTCCGAATGAAACCCCGGGAAGAAAGCGCAGATCGATGTATTTCGCCGGCCGGAAATCAGTCACAACCTGAATGTTGATTCCTGGATTCAGAACGCTTACTTCCGGGAAATATCCATCCTGGTCAAGATAGTTTTGAGAAGGAGTGATATCGAAATCCATCAGGTTCACTCCCAGGCTGAATCCAAAATGAAGCAGCTTATCGTCGTACCATGAATCGTTTTTTGGTCTCTGTTTCTGACCGTATGCTTCAAAGGAAAACAAGAGGAATAATCCTGCAAGAATAAAATATAAGGATCCTTTTCTCAACTTTCTGGTTGCAGTGTTTTGATTAATCAAATATATTTCAATCCGTTACCTGGTTTCCTGCTATTCAATTTGCCGGTAACGGACAATGCGGCACCTTATATTATAAACTTGATTGGTTCCTGATTATTGTTTTCACTTTCTGAAGCCTGTATAAATTGAAGCAATTCCGCCTGTCAATCTTGTCTGGTTAATGTTTGTAAATCCGGCAGAGGTCATCATACTTACAAATTCTTCTTTTTCAGGAAACCTTATAACTGATTCATTAAGATATTTATAAGCTTTCCTGTGTTTAGAAAAAAGTGATCCGACAAAAGGAAG
>CAZKTX010000108.1:0-8682 GCA_964555805.1 uncultured Rikenellaceae bacterium | reverse complement strand
TATCTTGTTACAGTCTGTTTTGAAACTTTTTCAATTTTCATCCGTCTTTATCCTGTATTGTGTTTTATGACTGTAAAGGAATATAACAGATCTGTTGAAGAGTTTTCTGATTCTGTCTACCGTTTCATCCGTGGCAATCTGAAGGATGAAGAACGGGCAGATGATATTGTGCAGGATACCTGGGAGAAATTATGGAGAAACGTCGCAGAAATTGAATATCCGGTTGTTAAATCGTGGCTTTTCACAACAGCTTACCGGACAATGGTCGACATTATCAGAAAAGAAAAGAGAATGACAAGCCTTGAAGATACAGATTATCATGATTTCGTTTCGGAAAAACAATACAGCGACCTGAATGAGATCCTTCACGCTGCGCTCGAAAGACTTCCGGAAAACCAGAAATCGCTTGTCCTTTTACGTGACTATGAGGGATACAGCTACCGGGAGATTGGCGAGATAACCGGGATGACCGAGGCTCAGGTAAAAATTAACATTTACCGCGGCAGACTGGCACTCAGGAATTTTATAGTGAAAATTGAATCTGTAATTTAATGAAGCCCGACCGTTCAAATTACGAAATATGGCTCACCGACTGGCTCGATGGCAATCTCAGCGATCAGCAGTCCGAAGCGCTCAGGGCTTTCCTCAGGGAGAATCCCGATCTGGGGGAGGAACTGAACAGTCTGGCAACGGTTTCGCTTATGCCTCCCGAACTGGTCTTCAAAGGCAAACAAAGGCTTGTTAAATCGGCTGACTGCCTCTCAGATACTCAGTTTGAACATCTTTGTATAGCGAAACTCGAAAATGACCTCTCCCCGGAACAGACGGCAGAGATTGACGAGCTTACCGGTATGGATAAACTCAGAAAAAAGGAACATGACCTCATCATGGGACTGAAACTGACGCCCCCCGAAGTAAGCTACAATCATAAAGCCAGGATAAGGAAACTGACTCCCGCAGGGAGGATATTGCGCATTTCGCTGATTTCCCTCAGCGCCGCTGCCACAATCGCAATTGCAGTATCGTTATTGCTGAAATTCTCCCTTAACCCGCCGGCTCCTGATTCACAGGCTTCCGCACCTTCCGCTTCTGACACAACCACGATCGAAGCGCCCATACCCTTCCTTTACAGCCAGGCGGAGCAGCTTAAAGAAACACCTGCCGCAACAATTGAGGTTGAACCACACAAGGCGGTAACCGTAGTAGTAACTGAACCCGTTCTCCCCGATCCGCAGTCTCCCGCGATACTTATGGCAGAAAATGATTTTGAAAGGCTCAGGGGACCTGAAACAATTACTTTACACCTTCCGGAAAATGTAATTGAAACTGAAAGAAAATCACTGAATTCCCTTATTGCATTTAACCCCGGCTATATTCCGCCGCTTATCGAAAACCGAAGCAATGTTGAACTTTTCATGGCCCGGCTGTTCCATGAAAAAATCATGAATGACAAAACCTCAGGAACAAAACCGGTTGAATCGTTTGATATTGCCAGAGCCGGAATCCTGGGCCTCAACAAGCTTTTCGGCTGGGAACTTGCACTCGACCGGAATACAGATGAGAACGGAAACACAAGATCCTACTACTTCGCTTCCAGGCTCGTGAAAGTGAATGCTCCGGTAAGAAAATCACCGGAGAATCTGTAACTAATCCGTGTACGTTACCGTCACAGCATTGAAAAGAATAATTACGATTACGCCATGAAAACGAAACTCTATCTAAGCATCATTTCGGCAGCAATTATCTGCCAGTCATTCATCCCCCAGTCGCGCGAGGTGACAGTAATAAGTAAAAAGCATGCCGTTGCCGACTCAATAAACACCCTGACAGTTGTAATAGGTGACGAGATCTTCCGCGTCGACGGGAACGATTCACTTGTGATAATCAAGGTAGGCGATCGTGGACTTAACATCCAGGATACAGAGGAAGGCAAAAAGGTGAATGTCGAAAAGTACGACGAACTTCAGGAACTTGAAAACGCTGCAACAGAAAAAGACACTGAAAGAACCAAAGTCAGAAATACTGAAAGGGAACCGGAATGGAACTACGATTACAATGATCGGCAGGACCGGGAGGAACCTGACCGCTACCGTGGCGGCCGGCATTTCCGGGGCCACTGGTCAGGAATGGAGGTCGGCTTAAACAACTGGCTCTATGCTGAATCTATGACTCTTCCAGCAGAAATAGACTACATGACTCTTCGCACCGGTAATTCAAATTGCTTTAACCTTAACTTCTCGCAGGTGAATATCGGGTTCAGCAGATATGCCGGACTCGTGACAGGAATCGGTGTAGGCTGGAATATATACAGATTTGACGGACCCAACACAATCTTTGTGGGCCCTGACGGATACCTTACAGAAGCCATTCCCGAAAACATCGCGAATGTAAAAAAATCAAGATTCAATACACTGTACCTTAATGCTCCGCTCCTGCTCGAATTTCAGATCCCGGCAGGCTACGGCAGGCTGAACGTTGCTGCAGGCGTAATAGGCGGCTTAAAGCTTAACGCATGGACCAAACTCATCTTCCAGGATGGTGAAAAGACAAGAACAGGAGGTGAATACAACCTCAACCTCCTCAGGGGAGGGTTCACTGCCAGGGTAGGATATGAGAACTTTATGGTCTTCGGGACATACTATTGCACCCCGTGGTTCCAGGATGGCCTGGGTCCTGAAAGATTCAACCTCGAACCTTTCGAGATAGGGCTTGCCTTTACATTTAACGACTGACTTGCCGTACCCTGAATTTGAGTTATCTTTGAGTGAACCATCACACAAAGATGAACGACAACATATTATCCCAGCGCGAAATAAGGCGTTACAGCCGGCAGATAATGCTCCCGGAAATCGGACTCTCAGGTCAGGAAAAACTGAAAAAATCGAAGGTGCTTGTCGTTGGAGCAGGTGGACTCGGATGCCCCGTGCTTCTGTACCTGGCGGCCGCAGGAACCGGGAAACTTGTAATTGCCGAGTTTGATACTGTAAATGAAACCAACCTTCACCGGCAGGTCCTGTACGGTTCTGGCGACATCGGAAAACTTAAGTCGATAATTGCTGCCGGCAAGCTTGAAATGCAGAATGACCTTATTGAAACCGAAAGGATCAACCTGAAGATAGACCGGTCTAATTCACTCCGCATCATAAGCGATTCAGATATCGTTGTAGATGCTACCGACAACCTCAGCGCAAGGTATCTGCTGAACGATTCATGCGTCATCCTTGGCAAACCGCTTGTGCACGGAGCTGTTTATAAATACGAAGGACAGGTTTCTGTATTTAACTACAGGGGCGGACCCACATACAGGTGCTATAATCCCGCGGGTGAGGCACCGAAACCAGGCGATCCGCCGCCGGCCGAAACCGGTCTTCCTGGAGTGCTGCCCGGAATAACCGGCGCAATAATGGCTAACGAAGTTATCAAGATTATAACCGGCTACGGAAAGGTTCTTTCGGGGAAAATACTGGTTTTCAATATAAAGGATTATGAATTCTCAATGCTTGAAATACCTGTAAACCCGGAAAACCATACCCGGAAGGCACTTTATGAAAAGTATTAACTTTGTATGAGTAACATCAGCTGCACGCCAATCTGTCAGTTGGCAGTTGGCAGAAGGCAGTTGGCAGGAGTGAAGGCGTGACTGTGGTAAGGGCAAAAGATTGCTTCGTCCCGCCGAAGCGTGACTCGCAATGACGGTGTTATAAACGAGCTCAGCAACCAGTAACAAGCAACCAGCAACAAGCAACAAGCAACAAGCAACCAGCAACAAGTAACCAGCAACAAGTAACCCTCTTCCCCATGAAACTTCTTCTTATAAGCAACTCCACAAACCCCGGCGAACAGTACCTGGGATATTCCAAACAGATGATCGGGGAATTCCTCGGTAAAAAGCATGTAAAGGCGCTCTTTATTCCATATGCCGCGGTTACATTTTCGTGGGACGATTATGAACTGAAAGTCAGGGAGAAATTCAGGGAGGCCGGGCATGATGTGATCTCAATCCATCATTTCACCAATCCCGCCGAAGCGGTAAGGAAAGCACAGGCCATAGTTGTCGGCGGCGGCAACACATGGATGCTCCTGAAGATGATCCGCGACAACAAGCTTGTTGGTCCGGTCAGGGAAAAGGTGCTTTCAGGAACACCCTACATTGGCTGGAGCGCAGGTTCGAACGTTGCCTGCCCGACAATCCGGACCACGAACGACATGCCGGTGATAAGGCCGTCATCATTCAGTGCATTCAACCTGATACCTTTCCAGATAAACCCGCATTACCTCGATGCCAATCCCGAGGGACATGCCGGTGAAACAAGGGAACAAAGGATTGAAGAGTTCATTGAGGTAAATCCCGGCCTATGGGTCGCCGGACTCCGCGAAGGCACAATGTTCCATGTGGAGGACAGGAAAATGCGCCTCATCGGACCAAGGAAGACCAGGATCTTCAGAAAAGGCCATGAACCCCTCGAGCTGGGCGAAGCAGACGATCTGAGCTTCCTCCTCAAATAAAATTTTATTTAATCAAATATTGTAACTTTGCCTCCCGTTAACATTACGTGGGAGGGATATTTATCCGGGTAAATGAAACTGGCGGCGAAGTTACTTAAGACAGCATCAATAATAATCGGCTCTTTGCTGGTCCTCTTGTTCGTCATATCACTGGCGATACAGAACAAGGTTGCCGGGATTGTCCTCAACACCCTGAACAACAATTTCGCAACAAAGATCTCCACGGAATCCTACAGGCTCTCACTGATTAAAAAATTCCCCAAAGCAAGCATAGAACTCAGGAATGTACTTGTGCTCTCCTCCCATGGTTTAGACATCTCAGCTTTCGGGGACCTGAATACAGACACTCTTCTCTCAGCAAGTTCGGCTTCTGTCGATCTGCGCACTATTGATATTATCCGCGGAAATTACACATTCACAAAAATTACGGTGCGTTCGGGAAAACTGACACTTTTTACAGACAGCTCGGGCCGGACCAACTATGAATTTACTGAAAAGAAGACCTCCGGCGAAACACAAAACACTACCCGGCTGAACCTGAACAGGATAAGCCTGCAGGATGTGAGTCTTGTGTATAATGACAGAAGGGTTGACCTGAATCTCGAAGGATTAATAAAGGCCGGAAAGCTAAGGAGCAGGATAAGAGGCAGTAATATTGATTTTGAGGGAGATATGCAGGTGTTTTTCAGGCTCTTTCAACTTAAGGATTTCGTTATCAGACCTGAGATTGTTGCTGACATTAATGTGGGGCTTAATCAGAATCAGAAAGGTACATTCTTCAAAAAGAGCACAATGACTCTCGAAAACTGGGATTTTGTGCTCACCGGATTCGTGGCAGCCGACAACTACCTCGACCTTACAGTGACAGCTGATAATATTGACATTTCGAGGATACAATACCTCCTTCCTTCAAAATACAGCAAAGCCCTGTCAGCCTATAATCCTCAGGGAACCCTTAAATTCAACTGGATAACAAAGGGAAAACCGACTTCAACCACAGATCCTCATTACGATATTACTTTTTCTCTCAAAAATGCCCTGATCGATAACCGTAAATCGGATCTCAGTGTCAGAAATCTTTCGTTCGACGGAGCTTACTCAAACGGAACCGGCAACCGGCCCGAAACAAGCTCCTTCCTTATAAAAGACTTCACTTCAAGGCTAGGTTCTTCGGACTATACCGGCTCATTCTCCCTGACAAATTTCAAAGATCCCTTCACTGAACTTGTGTTCAGGGGAAGGCTCCTGCCCTCGGAACTTGTTGAATTCATGAATCTCAGCGGAGCCGCTGAAGCCGGCGGTTCGATAGATCTTGACCTAAATTTCTCGGGCAGGCCGGGAAAAAAGGGCAGGTACGTGTTCACCGACGTTTTCAATCTGGCTTCAAATTCAAAAGCAGTTTTCAATTCTGTAAGCCTAAGGCTGAAGAACCGGCAGGTGGATATAAGGAATGCAACAGGCATTTTCATTTTAAACGGCAGTACAATAACCGACGGCTTCAGCCTGTCGCTGAACGGTCAGGATATACGCCTGTCGGGCAAATTCACCAATTTCCCTGGCTGGCTTGCCGGAAATCCGGTAATTCTGGGTGGCACTGCTACAGTATCAGCCTCTTCTTTCAGGCCCGAGAACTTCATGGATCCGGACGAAAAACCCGGAGAAAAGTCAGAACCGGACCTGGCTCCCGTTACATTTCCTTCCGATGTAAACATTGATGTGGACTTCAGTGTCGACACCCTCTCTTACAAGCTGTTCGAAGCAAGGGAAATAGCGGGAAATCTCAGTATAAGACCAAGGATGATGAACTTCAGATCGTTTTCGATGAGTTCCCAGAAAGGGAAGGTATCAGGAAACGGCCTGGTGGTGCAGAACCCCGACAAATCATTTGTAGGCAGGGGAAGCTTCCTGGTTTCAGATGTTGATGTAAACGAGTCGTTCAGGACCTTCAATAATTTCGGACAGGATTTTATCAGGGCAGAAAACCTTGAAGGGTTCCTTTCCGGAAATATAACTCTCGTCCTGCCTGTTGATTCGCTCATGAATCCTGATATAAGCACAATGGCAGCAGAGGGAAAATTCAACATTTCAAACGGCGCTTTGGTAAATTTCGAACCCGTGAAAGCACTTTCATCCTATATCGAACTGTCGGAGCTTCAGAACATCAGATTCGACAAGCTTGAGAATGATTTCTTCATCAGGGATAATGTCTTTTATCTCCCGCAGATGGAGATCAGGTCTTCGGCTGCCGACCTGTCGGTTAACGGGGAACATACATTTGACAACAAGTACGAATATCATGTGAAGATGCTCCTTTCGGAAATTCTCAGCAAGAAGTCGAGGAAAACCAGGAAGCCGGCAGAAGATTTCGGTGAAATTCAGGATGACGGCCTGGGCAGAACTTCGATTTTCCTGAGGATAGACGGTAACGGCGAGGACGTAAAGGTCAGCTACGATATGAAGGCTGCCGGGAACCAGCTAAAGGAGAATCTGAAAAAAGAAAAAGAAACACTCAAAACAATAATTAAGGAGGAGTACGGGTTGTATAGAAAGGATTCCGGACAGGTGAGGCAAGGGGAATCCAGGCCAAGGTTCAGGATATCCTGGGAAGGGACGGAGACCGTTGAAGAAGAAGAGGAGCCTCCGGCACAAAAAAAAGAGGGTTTCCTTGACCGGCTTTTTAAAAAGAAGTAGTAATTTTTAACCTGAAAAACGACAGTCACTTGAATATTTTCCGGAACCGCAACAACTGGCAGATTTTCCTTTTCTTTTTTGCCATCCTCATAGGTGTGGGATCTCTTATTTACACCCAGTTCCTCGTCCGAAGCCTGAAAACCGAGGAAAGGAAAAAAGTTGAAATGTGGGCCGAAGCCACAAGACTGATAAACAGCGCCGATTCGACCCAGAATCTCGATTTCCTGCTGTCAATAATCGAAAATAACAACACCGTTCCGGTAATTCTTACAGATGCTTCCGACAATATAATTGCAACAAGGAACATTGAACAGGTAAAGATCGAAGACACAGGCACAATGGGGGTTAAACTCGAAAAGATGAAGAGCGACAACCAGCCCATTATAATTGACCTCGCGAACGGTTCCACAAACAGGATTTACTACAAGGACAGCATAATACTCAGCCAGCTTATCTACTACCCGTTTGTCCAGCTTGGATTCATAATACTTTTCATCCTTGCATCATACCTTGCCCTGAGTTCATCGCGCAAAGCCGAACAGAACAGAGTCTGGCTGGGACTGTCAAAAGAGACCGCTCACCAGCTCGGCACACCTACAACATCACTTACAGGCTGGGTGGAACTGCTTCAGAACAACTATCCCGATCTGCCTGTAACAAAAGAGCTTGCACTCGATGTAAAAAGACTTGAAAAGGTTACCGAACGTTTCTCAAGAATAGGGTCCAAACCATCGCTTACTCAGGAAAACATCCTGAGCCTTATCCTTAACTCGGTTAATTATCTAAAATCAAGGTCATCCTCCAAAGTCCTGTTCGTACTACCTTTCTCCGCCGATAATGAAATAAACCTTCCCGTAAACCCGGCTTTGTTCGAATGGGTGATTGAAAATGTGTGCAAGAACGGTATTGATGCGATGGAAGGCAGCGGGGAGATAACAATAAAGGTTGAAGAAGAAGAAAAATATGCAGTTATCGACATAACCGACACCGGAAAAGGAATGCCCAAATCGTCGTGGAAAAAGGTATTCTCGCCGGGATATACAACAAAGAAAAGAGGCTGGGGCCTCGGTCTGTCGCTGGCCAAAAGAATCATAGAAGAATACCATCACGGAAAGATTTTTGTTAAATCGTCCGAACCGGGCAAAGGAACCTGCATCAGGATAATGATGAAAACCGGAATTGTGTGATCTTTGCCCTGACACCAAAACACTGTACCGGATGAACCGGAAAGATATTGAAATTATGGCTCCTGCCGGATCGTATGAGTCGCTTATGGCTGCAATACAGGGAGGAGCCGATTCTGTCTATTTCGGCGCCGGAGAAATGAACATGAGGTCGGCCTCATCAATAAACTTCACAATTGACGACCTCACAAAGATTGCCGGAATATGCAGGGATAACGGCGTAAAAAGCTATCTCACTCTTAATGTAGTAGTTTTCGATGATGAAGTGGAACAGATGAAGCGGATCGTCGATTCTGCCCGG
>CAZKTX010000107.1:1583-8699 GCA_964555805.1 uncultured Rikenellaceae bacterium | reverse complement strand
ACGCTAAGCATTATTTTCCAGCTGCCGACTCCCGTGATCAGCAAGATTGCGGCTCCGATCAGTATTGCAATTACTGAAGTCTCCCCCACCGAGCCTGGGATAGTCCCGATAAACATCTGCATGAAAGAAGGGATATTTGATATATCGCCTGTTGCAATCATAGAAAGGGGTGTGGCTCCCGAATAACCATCGATGACATTAACTCCTTTGGTCAATCCTTCTGTCCATACGTTATCTCCTGTCATCCATCCGGGATAGCTGAAAAATATGAATGCACGTGCAAGAAGGGCCGGATTAAAGACATTCATGCCTGTTCCGCCGAATACTTCCTTGCCGAGTATCACCGAAAAGGCTACAGCAAGTGCGAGCATCCAGAGAGGTACGTCGATCGGCATTATCAGTGGAATCAGGAGCCCTGTAACCAGGTAGCCCTCGTTTATCTCATGTCCGCGTATCTGGGCAACTATAAATTCTATTCCAAGGCCGACCACATAGCTGACAACAATAAGGGGCAACAGTTTAATGAAACCGAACCAGAAAGCCTGGAACAAGGCAGGGTCGGTTCCGACCGACCTGAAATGCTGCAAGCCGGTATTGTAGCATCCGAAAAGGAGTGCCGGTATCAGGGCAATTATAACAACAGTCATTGTCCGTTTGAGGTCGATTGAGTCACGGATGTGGGACCCTTTGCTTGTAACCTTGTCAGATACAAACAGGAAAGCTTCGAACCCTTCAAACACCGACTGCAGCTTTTCAAACTTACCTCCTTTCGTGAAATGAGGCTTCAGTTTATCAATCTTTTTTCTCAGGAAATCCATATTGTAAAATTCACTGTTTACTTAACTCATCTCTTTTCTAATCAAGTCCAGTCCCTGCCTTACAATTGACTGGATCTCTATCTTTGAGGGGCAGATAAACTCGCAGAGTGCAAAATCCTCCTCCGCCACCTCATAAATTCCGAGATTTTCCATCATTTCTATATCTTGGGCAATTATAGCCTTAAGAAGCTGCATAGGATATATATCCATCGGAAATACTTTTTCATATTGCCCCGTAACTACAAATGCCCTTTCCCCTCCGTGAAAGTTAGTGTCAGGTTTGTATGTCTTTTTGGGGAACAAGGAAGAAAGAAAGGTACGGGAGAAGCTAAGCTTGCCAATGCCCGGCAGAGCCCATCCGAACATTTCGAAATAATTCCCTTCAGGGATGACTGTAACCTGTGAGTCGTAGAATCCCAGGTAGCCAGTCCGTTCGATCTTCGCTCCGGTAAGCACATTACCGCTTATAAATCTCTGGCTTCCCTCCTTCACATTGCCTTCAAGAATTGGATTTATTGCTCCGCCTGAAAGGATTTTATAGTAACGGGGCGCCACAACCTCAGATCCTGTCAGAGCTATAAGTCTTTCGGGCCTGTATATACCCTCGGCAAAAAGCCTTCCTATTGCAATTACATCCTGAAAATTCACATACCAGACAGTTTCGCCCTTGTTTACGGGATCGATATGGTGAATATGGACCCCTACATTTCCGGCAGGATGAGGGCCGGAAAAATACGATACTTCAACTCCGTCAAGACCTTCAAAAACCTTGTTTCCGTCTTCGCCAGTCTTCAGTATAAGATTTACTTTACCTGTTGTAAGCTTTGAGACAGCCTTTAGCCCCTTCCTGAAATGTTCAACTGAGGAATTGGCAAGGATGAAATTATAATCAGGAGCCAGAGGAGCCGTGTCAAAACAGGAAATAAAAACTGATTTTGGCTGATCGTCCGGGTTTGCTACAACATGATATGGACGCTGGCGAACAGCCGGCCAAAGACCTGATCGCAACAGTACCTCTTTGATTTGTGTTGTGGTAAGCTTTTCAGGGTCTGCTTTCCCGAAGTCCACCGCTGATTCTCCGCTTTTTTCAACAACAACCTCAAGTATTTTTCTGCGGTCGCCTCTGTCAACAGAAACAACTTTCCCGCTCACGGGAGAGGTGAATTTTATTTCAGGCTGAAGTTTGTCATGAAAAAGTGAACTGCCTGCCATAACTGAATCACCTATATGGACATCAAGCTTCGGAGTCAACCCCGGAAAATCAACTGGTTTGACTCCGAACAGGGCAGGACTTACGGTTCCGGCGATCTTCCTTTCAGCAGTACCTTCTATCCGGATATCAAATCCTTTTTTTAGCTTTATCGATCCTGGCATCTTAATTGATCTATTAAAAAAACTCTGGCTGATCAGATTTCTGTTATTCGAATAACAGCAACTGCAAATGTATAAATAGCAAGTTAAATTTTCCGAAATATCGCAAAAATGATTCTAATAAATTCACTATTTGTAAATTTGTAAATTAAATCCAAACGATGATTTTTTCACTTCTCATAGCTTTTCTCACTAACGCTTTCATAATGAATCAGGGAGGCAATCCTGAGCTCACCCTGACAAATCATGTCTTTGACGACAGGGTTAAGACAGTGCAGCTTTACAAGCAGGGATGGAACCTGTCATACCCGATTATAAAGCTGAACAGCGGTGAAAAACTTGAACTTCATTTCGACCTCATGGGCAATGACATGGATGATTTTTATTATTCATTCATTCACTGCGATAAGGACTGGAACAGGTCGGATATATTCCATACCGATTACCTTGAAGGTTTTCCGGAGAATCCGGTGGAGGATTACAGACCTTCATTCAACACAACTGTACACTACACACATTACAGTCTTTCGTTTCCCAACGACAGGATAAACTTCAAGCTCTCCGGCAACTATATAATCCTGATACACCCGTCGAATAATCCTGAAAATCCTGTACTTTCATATCGTTTTGTTGTAACAGAGGATCTTGCCGGGATAGAAATTTCAGCACATCGTCCGAGAATGGCTGCTGACCTCAACAAAAACCAGCAGATTGACTTCAACATTAATATTTCGCCGGTCAGGATCAATGATCCCTACAGGGATGTCTATGCCTTCATTCTTCAGAACGGGAGGTGGGATAATGCCAGAATGAATCTCAAGCCTGAGTTCGTCAGTAACGACCAGCTGAAATACAGCTCCCTTACAGACAGGAATGTCTTTCCGGGCGGAAATGAATTCAGGTATTTCGATATAAAAAGCATCAGGTACCAGTCGCAATATGTAAGAAAGATTGATTTTCTGATGTCGAATTATCATGTATACCTCGCCCCTTCCGATGACAGGGAATTCAAACAGTATTTTTACTGGGAAGATTTCAACGGCAAATACTATATTGCTATTCAGGAGGAGAAAAATCCAGAGACTGATGCCGATTATGTTTCTGTCTATTTTACACTTCCGTCCTTATATCCCATCGAAGGAGGCAGGATGTATGTATCGGGGGCTTTTAACAACTGGGAATTCAACAGCAACAACCTGATGAGCTACAATACTGCAGAGAAGGCTTATGAATGCATTATCCTGCTGAAACAGGGATGGTACAATTATGAATATGTATTCAGGAGGGATGGCACAACCGACAGTGTTGCCTCAAAGTTTGAGGGAAGCCATTATGAAACGGAAAACGACTATACAGTTCTTATATATTACAGAAATCCAAGAGAAAGGTACGACCGGATAATAGGAGCACAGACGATAAATACCCTCAACAGGCTAACTGATTAGTGTTTTTCGTGGGAATCGATCCCGTACTGCATCCTGATAGTATGTTCCAGCACTTTCACAATTTCATTCATATACTCATTAACAGCCTTTGATGATCCGGGAAGGGTGAATAAAAGCGATATTCCTGTTATACCTGCCACTCCCCGGCTCAGCAATGCGTTGGGATTTTCAGAGCCGTATTTTACCCTGATCAGTTCCATTATCCCGGGAATTTCCTTTGAAAGCAAGGGTTTAATCGCTTCGATTGTAATATCGCGCGGACCTATGCCTGTTCCTCCGGTTGTAAATATCAAATGCATCGATTTGGATGAATCCCGCACCAGATCCTGAAGAATTGCCCTGTCATCAGGAATGAGCTGTGTCCTGAAATCCGGCTTCCAGCCAAGGCTGTCGAAGAATAGTGAGAGCCTGTCCCTGATAGCAGGACCGCTCAAATCCTCATAATCACCTCTGAAAGCCCTGTCGCTCAGGGTAATTATCAGGACCTTGAATTTATCGGGCAGGTTCATAATTTGGTCTTCTCAGTAACCATGACCCTGTCGATCACCATCATTTTGTCGACTGCCTTACACATGTCATATACAGTCATAAGGGCTACGGTTACAGATGTCAGGGCTTCCATTTCCGCACCTGTTCTGCCCGTGCACAGAACTTCACTTTCAGCCACAATCCCTGCCTCATCGGGGTAGAGGTCGACTTTGACATGATCGAGAACGATGTTATGACAGAGGGGAATAAGCGAAGAAGTTGCCTTTGCTGCGTTAATTCCGGCAATCTGGGCTACTGTAAGCACATCGCCCTTTTTAAGTAAATTGTCCTTGATCAGGTTAAGGGTTTCCTCCGAAAGTTTTATGTGTCCTGTCGCCTTTGCGCTGCGTACCTGAATTTCTTTTCCCCCGACATCAACCATAGATGCCTTACCTGTTTCATCAACATGTGAAAATTTCTCCATGAGCTTTATCCTCCTATATTATAAAAAGAGTTATTTGAATTTGTCATTCCCTTCTCAGGTTTATTCGCCAAAGCCAGCCTGAGAGCTTCTTCGTAACCGAGCGTCCTGATATCAAACTCCATGCCATTGAACAGGCAGGGTTTAAGTTTGCCATCTGAGGTAAGTCTGAGCCTGTTGCATTGGGCACATAACCCGCCTAACCCTCCGTGCACTTTTGAGAATCTTCCCGTTTCAAGATCCATTTCTTCAATATACCTTACCTCAAGGCCGTTATCTCTGCCAAACTGGCCCACCCCGTCTGCGTCTCCCTGTGAACCCGGCCCGCCTCTCACGCAATTGATTTTTATTGGATCAAGTCCGGCTTTCCGGGCAGCTTCAATGCCCCTGAACACATCATTCAGATTTCCTACACGGGTAATCCAGGCGTATTTTTCGGGGTCCACCGTATCGAGACTTACATTTACCCTTTGCAGCCCTGCCTTTTTCAGATCAGCAGCAAAATTCTCAAGCAGGGTTCCATTTGTTGTCATCGACAGATCGGTTATTCCCGGTATGTCAGCTATCATTCCGACAAGAGCCGCAATACCCTTTCTGACCAATGGTTCGCCGCCTGTGATCCTAACCTTGTCAGTTCCCTTTTCAACCGCCAGCCTTGTAAAGGCTGTAATCTCATCGAAAGTAAGTATATCTTCATGCCTGAGAAGCTTAATGCCATCATCGGGCATGCAATACCGGCATCTCAGATTGCAGCGGTCGGTTACCGAGATACGCAGGTAGTTAATGTGCCTGTTAAATCTGTCTAACACTTACAATTTCCCCTTTCTCAAAAAATTTGACTCCGGCCGGCATGGATACTATCCCATCCGTTTCGTTCATTGCAGTGATGTGAGCAGAACCATGGTACTCAACAGGCAACACAGTCCCTTCCCCGGTTAATTTTACCGGTATCAGCGCCATCCTCTCAGTTGATCTCCTTTCATACCTGATGGCCAGGGGCATTTTCAAAGTCAGAGGTTTCCATGTGCAGTTCATCATTCTGAATAATAATGGTTTGATCAGGAGTTCAAACTGAATGAACGAAGATACGGGATTTCCGGGAAGACCAAAAACAGCTGCTTCCGAATGAAGCCCGAATGTAGTTGGTTTCCCGGGCTGAACCGCCACACTGCTGAAAAGAATTCTGACCCCGGCTTTTTCAAGAACAGAAGGAACAAAATCGAAATCCCCCATTGAAACACCTCCGGTTATAATCACAAGGTCATTTTCGGCAATAGCCTGACTGACTATCCTGAAAGTTATTTCCTCGTCGTCACCTGCTATCCCGTAGTAATTCCCTGCTGCGCCGGTTTGTTCAATCTGGGCAAGGAGCTGGCTTGAATTGCTGTTCCTGATCTGGGATAAACCCGGGATGCTGCCGGGTTCGACAAGCTCACTTCCCGAGCTGATAACCGCAACAGCCGGCTTTACGCTGACAAGAGGGGAAACATGACCTACTGCAGCCATTACAGCAATATGCTGTGGCCGGATCAGTGTCCCGGCCTTTATTACAACATCTCCTTTTCTTATGTCCTCGCCCTTTCTGGAGATATTGTCTTTTTTCAGAGCGCCTTTGAACCTTATCTTTCCTGATTGCAGTGTTTCAGTATCCTCAACCATAATCATGAAATCGGCACCCGCGGGCACCGGGGCTCCGGTCATTACTCTTGAGCAACAGCCTTCTGTAATGCTTTTTGAAGGCCAGACACCGGCCGGAACCGTTTCGAGCACAACAAGGTCTCCACCGAGATCTTCTTTTCTGCATGCAAAGCCGTCGACGGAAGATTTGTCAAACGGAGGCATATCCATGTCACTTATCACATCTCCGGCCAGCACCCTGTTAAGTGATTCTGAAAAGGAGATCCTTTCAGATCCCATCATCGGGATATCTGATTCCATAACGATATCAAAAGCCTGCGAAAAAGGGATCATGTCAATTCTATCCGTTTAAAGTTGATTTTTCTGAACTTACTTCAGAATCATTACTCCCGTCAATTACAACTGCCGCTTCTCCGGGAAATGAAATCCATACCTGTGAAGCTTCTTTTCCATTCAGTTTCCTGAAATCACTTACAGAAATGTCGGCAACAAAAAGCATTCCTGCATCAACAGTGATCTCCATACCATATTCAGAAGGGTAAATCTCCCTTATCACTCCCCTGAAACAGTTTTCAGTGGCCGATGATGGTTCAGTGTCGCTTACAGTTATATTTTCGCTTCTCACAATCATAAGTCCCTCTCCCGCAAATCCACCGTCATCCACACTGAATGTCATGTTCCTATAGCCGGAAGCTTTCCATTCATCACCATCCTTTCTGACACTGACTTTGAAGAAGTTTTTAATACCGGCATACCTGGCAACGAATCTGCTAGCAGGCCTGCCGAAAACTGATTCCGGAGTACCTTCCTGGACTATTCTGCCGCCATGGATCACCCCAACCCTGCCGGCCAGGCTTACAGCCTCCCGGTAATCGTGAGTGACATGAATTATTGT
>CAZKTX010000107.1:0-1483 GCA_964555805.1 uncultured Rikenellaceae bacterium | reverse complement strand
TTTTTCATCCCTCTCGAGCGGAGAGGATAAGCAATATTTCCGAAGACTGTCATGTTTGGAAAGATTGCAAAATCCTGAAAAACCAGTCCGACAGGCCGGTCTTGTATTTTGCTGTATGTCATGTTCTGTCCGTCAATCCACACAGTCCCGGAATCAGGAGGGTTCAGTCCGGCAATGAGTTCAAGGAGGCATGTCTTTCCCGATCCCGACCGTCCGAGAAGGACAAAATATTCGCCGTCAGGAACTTCAAGGCTGATTCCCGTGAGGGCAAAGGCGCCGAACTTCCTGTTTATATTTTCAAGTTTCAGCATCCGGAGTGATATGAGATTCCTTCTTTTTCAATGATATAAGTCTGAGAAGAATGAAAACAGTCAATGCAACTATAATAAACAGGACAGACACCGGTCTTGCATAATCAAGTCCGAAGGAGCTGAACCGTTCATAGATAAGAACAGGAGCTGTCATCGGGTGATATGCAACTATAACAACAGCTCCAAATTCGCTCATACCCCGGGCAAACATCATAACGAAACCTGTCATTACACTTTTCCAGGCCAGGGGAAGCGAGATTGTGAAGAAGACCCTTGTATGGGATGCCCCGAGTGTCAGAGCTGCCTTTTCAAGCCTCACAGGTACTGAGGCAAAGCCGTCCCTGGCTGAATTAATCATGAAGGGGATGCTTACAAAGGCCATGGCGAGGGCAATTCCTGCCGGATTATTAATAAGCGAGAGGCCTAAAGATCCGGCAATACCGCCAAGAAATCCGTCCCTTGAAATGAACCCAAGCACTGCTATTCCTGCAGCAGTATGAGGGATTACAACAGGCAAGTCTATAAGCCCCTGGACTACTCCCTTCAGGGGGAATTCCTTACGGGCGAGTACCCAGGACAGGGGTATTGCAGCAAATGCAAACAGGAAAGTTGCAGAGAAGGACACAAGGAGAGTGATCCAGATGCTATCCCTTACTTCCTTGTCATTCACAGTTTCAAGAATTTCAGATCCCCCCGTTTTAATAAAAATCCCTGCAAGGGGGGCAAGTATAAAAAGAAGGACAAGAGATGACAGAATCAGCATTATCAGGCTGAAGAGGCTGCCTCTGACCGGTCGTTCGCTACTGAATCCCATCACCAAGATACTTCTTAAGACCTGACGGAATCATATCAGGCTGTTCGGTTTGAGGAGGTACAACAGGGTCCTGTCCGTTCCTCCTGAAGATTTCAACACCTTCAGAACTCAGCAAAAACGAAACAAAGTCCAAGGCTTCTTTACTGTTGGGGGCATCAGTGAGAACCGCCAGACTATAATTTATATAATCACCCCTCATTGTCATTTTGCTGCCGGGTGTTTTGCCGGTCACATCGACCGACACAGCATTATAGCGTTCGTTCATAAGCGGATTACCCAGATTAATCCCATCGGGCAGTTCAACATATTTCAGGTTGTGCTGCCTTGCAACAGATTTATACTGGAACATGTAATCAGC
>CAZKTX010000106.1:0-8808 GCA_964555805.1 uncultured Rikenellaceae bacterium | reverse complement strand
TATTCGGATTTCTGATTATATTTATGCGCTTAACTTACCTGATTCAAGGTAAGAATGACCGGAGTAAAATAACCAATTCAGGAAATCTTTGAGGATTAAAAAACCAGTCTGCTGATATGTCAGAACAACCTGATGAAGATAAAGCTATTGCTTGTGGAATAATAAAAGGTGATCGTGAAGCTTTTTCCGTCTTCTTCAATACATACAAAAGGAGGGTGTATTATTTCTCATTAAAATACCTGGGAAATCCTGATGAATCAGAAGAACTTGTCCAGTCAGTATTCGTAAGTATTTGGGAGCACAGGCGGCTTATAGACAAAAATAAATCCCTGAGAAACTATTTGTACAGGTCAGTTGTGAACGCAATTTACAATACTCTTAAGAAAAGAGCTACCAGGAGAGCTTACATGATAAAGGAGTTGACAAAGCCTGAAACTACCTCGGATCCATATGATCAGATATTTTTTAACGATTTAAGAGAGAGGCTTGATGACCTGATAGGCTCCCTGCCCCCTCAGCAGCAAAAGATATTTAATTACAGAAGACAGGAAGGGTTATCATTTGAAGAGATTGCCCGGAAGCTCAATATCTCTGTTCGTACTGTAGAGAATCAAATGCATAGGGCAACCAGGTTGCTCAAGAACCTCTTTCGTTCAGAGGTAAGATCCTGATCTGTTAATTGTAATTAACAAATAATCAGTGTTATAAGAAATTTTTACACTTTTTTTTTACATCTTGTGAGTACTTTTAGTTCCTGAGTTGTATTTGGAATAATTGAACTCATAAGATTGATGTCGAAAAAAAGTATTATTGAATCATTGCTTTCAGCTTATATTGAATGCCGGCTTAGCCCTGAAGAGAGGAATCATTTTTTTGATCTTCTGGCTGACAGCAGCAATGAAGTGATTTTCAGAGAGCTTTTGCTGAAAAATATAAATGTTTCTTCAGAATTTCAATCGAAGTCAGGGAAGGATCCTGATTTCTCCGCCATTTACTGTAAGATAATGGAAGATATCGATCGTAATGAATCTGAAGAGACTAAACTCAGGTCTATCAGAAGAAAATCTGTCTACAGACGGGTATTTATAAATATAATTACAGCGGCAGCAGTTTTCGCCTTCGCATTCATTATCGGAAGAGTATCGGGTAAAAATGAAGTAGATAAGCCAGAATATTCAGCCGCAACAGTTGAAGTTAAGGCACCCTATGGCTCACGGTCTGAGATAAGGCTCCCTGACGGAACTATCGTGATTTTAAACGCAGGAAGCTTTTTGAACTACCAAAACGATTACAATACCACTAACAGGAATGTTACACTTAAAGGAGAAGCTTACTTTAAGGTTGCAAGGAATGAAGATATTCCTTTTATTGTAAATGCCGGCCCTTTAAGCATCACTGCTCTTGGAACTGAATTCAATATCAAAGCCTATGATGACGAAAACTCTATTGAAACAACCCTGGTAACCGGGAAGGTAGCGATCACACAAGAAGGATATGGTGATGAAAGCCAGGCCGTTGACCTGAATCCCAATCAGAAGGCAATTTTTATCAGGAATGAAGGTGGCTTCTTTCTTGAAGATGTAAAAGATGAAGGGAAACCCACAATAGAGCCTGTACAGACCATCATGTCTAATATTCTTATTGCTCCTCAGATTAATGTTGATCAGGTAGTTGCCTGGACAGAAGGTAAGCTGATCCTGAAAGGGGAGAGTCTTGACAGGCTTTGTGTCGACCTGGAGAGAAAATATAATGTGACAATCATCTTCAGGGAGGAGGAAATAAAGAAATTCAGATTTACGGGTGTTCTTCTGGATGAAACACTGGAGCAGGTACTCAATGTCATCAAACTGACCGCTCCCATAAGCTATTCACTCGATGGCAAAACAGTATACCTGAGCTCTGATAAGAATTCCATTATTGATTTTTCAAAATATATTAAATAAAGTGACCCTGAAAACTAACCTAAACTTCCTGCCTATGATAAATCCGGAAATTTAAAAAGGGAAAAACAGTTCGCGGCTGTTTTTCCCAGATACCAAGTTCATGTTAATTACAATTATGGCCAGATTTTGTCTATGGGCCACTCATGTCTAACTTAACACATTTCAAAATTATGAATAAATTTTTAATTTATTATTCTCCATCCCGGAGTTTGCATAAACTACTTATATCTATGAAGCTGACAATTATTCTGATGCTTGTTTTTACCCTGAATCTTTCAGCAACAGGATTCGGGCAAATCTCTGTTGAGGCTAGAAATAAGTCAATAAGGGAGGTATTTAGTATTCTGGAGAAAGAAACAAGTTACCGTTTCTTTTACAATGATGCTCTGAAATCTGTCGATAAAACTGTCGATTTGGTTGTTTCAGATAAGAATATTGATCAAATACTTGAAACGCTCTTTGAGTCTACCGGACTTGGATACAGGATTCTGGAAAACAATCTGATTGTTGTGACTCCGGGGGGTGAGTTGCAGCAAAACCTTGTCACCGGTAAAGTAACTGACGCATCTTCCGGGGAAGGACTGCCCGGAGTGAGTATAGTAGTAAAAGGGACTACTACCGGAGTCAATACAGATATAAATGGGAATTATTCAATTTCTGTTCCTGATACTGATGCAATTCTTACCTATTCATTTATTGGTTATGTTGCACAGGATGTACCTGTAGGGGGGAGGATAAAGATCGATGTCAGCATGGCTGTCGATGTAACCACACTCGATGAAGTTGTTGTTGTAGGTTATGGAACCCAGAGGAAAAGCGATATAACGGGTACTGTTGCTTCCATACCAAAAGACAGACTTGAAAATTCATCTAACCAGAATATTGCACAGGCTATCCAGGGAGCAATACCCGGGGTGATGATCCAGACATCTTCAGCCGGAGCCGCTCCTGACGAAGTTATTATGATAAGAGGCCGTAACTCAATTCTGGCGGATAATTCTCCTCTTATCGTTGTCGACGGAATACCTTATAGCGGCTCCATTTCAGATCTGAGCCCAAATGACATTCAGTCAATTGAAATCCTGAAAGATGCATCTTCTGCTGCAATTTATGGATCGAGAGGTTCTAACGGAGTTATCCTGGTTTCGACAAAGGAGGGAGTCGAAGGGCAGATAAAAATCTCTTACGATGGATATTACTCGGTTCAAAAATATGCATTCCTTCCCGATTATATGGATGGCGCTGAATTTTATGATTTTAAAATGAAGCGGTTTCCCGGTGCATTAACAAATTCGGAAAAGGAAATCTATGATTCAGGCACCTGGACCGACTGGCTAAATACCGGATTGCGTAATGGTGCAAGCAATCAGCACACTCTGTCAGTTTCTGGCGGAAGTAATAATACCAAATTCTTTGTGTCAGGTAATTATCTTGACATCAAAGGACTTGCAGTGAATGACAACTTTAAGCGGCTTACATCAAGAATAAATCTCGATACCAAAGTTTATAAATGGATTACACTCGGTTCCCGTTCACAGTTTTCTTTTGATGATAAGAGCGGCCTTGAGCCAGATGTGTCCGATCTTTTTCAGACAAATCCGCTTACCAAAGCATTTGAGGCTGACGGATCGCAGGCTATCTACATCTGGGAAGATGACCATTACTTTGGTAATCCTTTGCAAATGACCTTATATGACAATATTGATAAATCATATCAGATAATTTCGAACAATTATGCAGTGATAGATTTCCCGTTCTTAAAAGGATTAAGTTATCGGATTAACTCTGGTGTTACAGCAAGGTTTTACGATGAAGCTACTTATATCGGCCGAAATACAAAAATAGGTCTGGAGGCAAAGGGAAGTGCTGAAACTTCACGTGCCAGGAGCAATAACACCGTGATTGAAAACATTTTGTCATATACCAGGGAGTTCGGGAAAAGTAAAATATTCGGAACGGCCGTTTACAGTTATGAAAAAAATAACAGCTCCAGAAACTCATTGGAAGCAAATGGTTTTCCACATGACTTCCTTAAATGGTATTCATCAGCGCAGGCAACACAGATTATTCCTGATTATTCGTTCAGTGAAAGTGTTCTCATGTCGCAAATGATACGGTTTAACTATGTATATGATAATCGCTATCTTGCTACAATTACAGGACGAAGGGACGGCTTTTCGGGTTTTGGTTTAAATTCAAAATGGGGTTTATTCCCTTCGGTTGCATTGGGTTGGAACCTTCATAATGAAACATTCTTTCCGTTTAAGGATATTTTCAATGAATTTAAAGTAAGACTATCGTATGGTCTGAATGGAAACCAGGCTGTGGGTCCTTATGAATCGATCTCCAGGCTTGGAGAGTATAATATGATTTCCAATAAACAAACCCAGGCAGGTTATATACCTAGTCGTCTGGGACAGGAGAATCTCGGATGGGAATCGTCAAAGACACTGAATATTGGTCTCGATTTCGGGATTTTTAAAAACCGTGTTTCGGGAAATATAAATGTGTTCAGGACAAATACAACCGACCTGCTTCTTAACAGGAGTATCTCAGCTGTGCATGGAATAACATCAATCACACAGAATATCGGCGAGACACAAAACACAGGTTTTGAACTAGGTTTGCAGTCAAGGAATGTTGTGACCTCTGATTTCAACTGGTCAACTTCGTTGAACTTAGCTTTTACCAAAAATGAGATTGTATCCCTTTACGGTGAGCTTGATGAGGATGGAAAAGAGATTGATGATGTTGGAAATGCATGGTTCATTGGACAGCCCATCCGTGTGAACTATGATTTTGTATGGGAAGGTACCTGGCAGCTCGATGAATTGGAAGAAGCAACCAAATGGGGAACAAAACCGGGATTCGTAAAGCTGAAGGATATTAAGCCCGACGGTTCGTTGAATGCAGATGATAAAAAGATAATCGGGCAACAGGATCCAAAATTCTTGTGGGGTATGTCTAACTCTTTTTCTTTTAGAGGATTCAATCTGGATGTTTTTATACACGGAGTTCATGGTGTAACAAAAGAGAATACTTTAATGACCGATGAGACATGGGCGGATGTCAGAAGAAATACGATCACTAAAAACTGGTGGACGCCTGAGAATCCTACGAATGAATGGGTTGTTAATGAACTGTATGCGGAGAGAATGTCTGGTATTCTTGGTGCTATTTACGAAGATGCCAGTTTTATCCGTGTTAAGGAAGTTTCGCTTTCCTATACACTCCCAAAAACATTCCTTAATAGATTCTCTGTAGATAATCTGAGGATTTTTGTTACCGGGCGGAATCTGGCAACAATCACCAATTGGAGAGGGCTTGATCCTGAACTGGATAGCCAGCATCAGATCCCGTTGCAAAAAGAGTATGTTTTCGGATTGAACTTTGAGTTTTAACCACCAAAAAAAGTACCAGTTATGAAAAATTCAATATATAAAATTGCTTTCATGCTATTGTTGTTAATATTCAGCGCGGCATGTTCCAAAGATTTAATTGACGAAAAACCGCCTCACCTGATCACATCCGAAACCTTGTTCACCAATCTTGCTGGATTTGAGGCAGGTTTGAACGGCCTTTACGCTCAGGTCAGGAGGGAGAAAGAAGAAGCTTATGGAAGTCACTCTATGATGGGAAGCATGTTTACTTTCGGAACTGATAACGCAACCGTTAATCATCAGGATATAGGTTTCATTATGACGGCCATGCTATGGAAAAACAATAACAATGCTCTCAATGAAGAAAATGAAATTGTGTTTAACTGGTTGTACAACGTGATCAATTCATCTAACACAATAATTAATCAGGCAGAAAACAGAGATGATATTGACTGGTCGGGTGGAAGTATGACCGAAGCTGAGAATAAAGACCGGGTAATTGCTGAAGCGAAAGCTATAAGGGCATGGGCTTACAGGCATCTTACTTACGGCTGGGGAGATGTTCCACTGACACTTGAACAATCATCCGGTGCGACAATTAAGACCGATTGGGAGAGAACCCCAATCAGTCAGGTCAGGGAGCAAATTATCGCTGACTTTCTGGCTGCTGAGCCAAATATCGGAGTTGAGCCTTCTGTACGAGGAAGAATTACAAAAGGTGCCGTTCAGCATTACCTTGCTGAAATGTATCTTGCAACTGGTTATCCCGACAAAGCTCTCGTATGGGCTGATAAAGTCATTAATACACCAGATTACAAGCTTGTTACGGAAAGATACGGAGTAAGAAGCAACAGGCCCGGTGTTCCTTATATGGATATGTTCTGGGAAGGTAATACAAACAGGGAAGAGGGTAATAGCGAAGCACTGTGGGTTTTTCAATTCGGACTTAAGGTTATAGGAGGCGGCGAATGTATGGTCCGTCGAATTCATGTGAGCCGTTTCTGGAATATTAATATAAATGGAGTCCGACCCCTTGTACATACTTACGAACGCGGTGGGCTTGGTTATTCCAGATTTGCCTTTACAAAATGGGCTCTGGATAATTATGAACCTCAGGACGACAGATTCTCATATCATGCAATAAGGAAGTTCTATATTTTGGGTGATGAAGCTGCCAATGCACCCTATCCGGCCGATAAACTTCCTGATGGTTATAATTATGGCGATACAATTTGGTGCAAATGGGATCCTGATATTACCTATACTACAAGAGCAAGATTTGACTGGCCATTTTCAAGAAAAGCGGAGGGTGTGGACCCTGCGAATATGAATGAACGCTACATGAACACTGATCAGGTTTATCTTCGTCTGGCAGATACATATCTTTTAAAGGCTGAAGCTGAATACAAACTGGGAAGGCCACAGGATGCCGCAAATACAATTAATATAATAAGAAAGCGATCAAATGCAAGTGAAATTTCGGCTGACCAGGTTAATATTGATTTCATTCTTGACGAAAGATCACGGGAGTTGTTCCTTGAAGAACATAGACGGTGGACCCTGCTCAGAACCCATAAATACATTGAGCGTACGATGGCCTACAACCAGAATGGAGGGCAGAATCTTTCGCCCAGAGATACACTTTATCCCATACCTCAATCAGTGATTGATGCCAATCTTACTAAGCAGATGCCTCAGAATCCGGGATTTGATTAATAGAGTATAAGATTTGAAACTATGGATAGATAAAAAATAATTTGTCACCCACCTCTCCGGTATCTGCCCGAAGAGGTGGGTTTTTATTAAAAAATGTCAGAGGATACTGATCCCGGAAAAAATTTGTAATTATCCAGCAGGCCGTACGATTAATTATTTAAAGTTTAACTAATATTCCAATTTACTCATGAGAAGAATTTCTTACATACTTACAGTCATTTTAGCTATCTGGATGCTTCCGGTTTGCGGACAGAACCCCAAACCCGAAACAAAAGAATCCACTTATCAGAACACATCATTCTATGAGGTCCAAACTATAAACAGGAAATTCTCACGCAAAAAACCAAAGAACGTCATCCTCCTGATAGGCGACGGCATGAGCCTCCCTCAGTTATACGCAGGAATGACAGCCAACAAAGGCAATCTTTACCTCAATAATTTCAAGCATGTGGGCTTTTCAAAGACCTATTCTGCAAACCGTTATGTCACTGATTCGGGCGCAGGGGGTACAGCCATCGCCACCGGACATAAAACAAACAACTCATCAATAGGTGTCGATAGTGAAAAAAAACCTGTCCCCTCAATACTTGAAACTGCACAGGCAAACGGATTTGCTACCGGAATTGTAGTAACAACAAGTATTCTCGATGCAACTCCCGCTGCCTTTGTCGCACATGTACCCGACAGGAGCATGATGGCCGACATTGCCGTCGACTTTACGGAAACTGGCCCTGATGTGTTTATCGGAGGCGGGATCGAATATTTCAAAAACCGCAAGGACGGACGAAACCTGCTTTCGGAACTTTCTGCAAAAGGATATCAGGTCTGCGATACTATTACCGAACTGGTAAAAATAAAAAGCGGGAAAGTGGCCGGTCTTTTAACGGAAAACAGGGTCAGCAGACGCGGTGACCAGCTTCCTGTTACCACAGGAGTGGCTCTTGACATACTTGATGATTGCAAAAAAGGCTTTTTTCTTGTAGTAGAGGGTTCGGAGATAGACGGGGGAGGTCATAGCAACGACATGGCATTTACTGTTGAGGAAATGCTTGATTTTGACCGTGCGGTTGGCAAAGCCCTCAAATTCGCTGAACAAGACGGTAAAACCCTTGTTGTTGTGACTGCCGACCATGAAACTGGCGGTCTTACTCTTGTTGACGGCGATCTGTCAACAGGAAAGATAACCGGACGCTTTTCCACTTCAGGCCATACAGGATTAATGGTTCCTGTGTTTGCTTTTGGCCCTGGTGCAGAAGTATTCGGGGGAATTGATGAAAACACTTCTTTTTTCAATAAATTTATTGGCTTATTGAGACTCACGCAATAACATTGAAAATCATTGCAATGAAATCAATCATTAACCCCCGCGTATTAAGGCTGGCATCGTTTATTGTGTTTTGCCTGACGCTTCTGTCATGCTCCGGGAATAAAGAAGTATCATCTGTCCTTCTCCTCGATAAGGAATGGATGATCCAATCCTCGGCCGAAGCCGGAATGACCGGCGATGAACTGTCCGGATCGCTTGAAGTTCCGGATGGTTGGTTCCCCGCCGAAGTGCCTTCAACAGTGTTCGGATCACTTGTTAAAAACGGTGTATATGGCGACGTTTTCTTCGGGAAAAACATGGAAAATGTTGACCCCGCTGAGTTTCAGGGACCCTGGTGGTACAGGCGGAGCTTCAGAACAGGTAACAATCCGGCATCCACCCATATCCTTGAATTCGACGGCGTAATCTACCGGGCCAATATCTGGCTGAACGGGGTGAAGAT
>CAZKTX010000105.1:0-8864 GCA_964555805.1 uncultured Rikenellaceae bacterium | reverse complement strand
AATTGGAGTTTTTGTTTGTCATTTTATTAGGTTTAAGGTTATTTCATGGTTTATAACTTTTTCTGCTTCATTATTTTGCGGAAAACCTGTACATGCAGCTCTGCCTGTACTCCTCTCCGGGGTTCAGAACTATGGACGGGAAATGAGGTTTGTTGACTGCATCGGGAAAATGCTGTGTTTCGAGGGCATAAGCCCATCTTTTCCCATATTTCTTACCGGATTTTCCTTTATCATTGTCGAACCAGTTTGCCGTGTACAACTGAAGCCCCGGCTGGGTGGTCAGAACTTCCAGAGTTCTCCCTGACAACGGATCGCTGACTCTTGCAGCCAGTCCCGGAACGCCTGCCGGGTGGTCGAGAACCCAGTTATGATCGTAACCTGCCCCGTACCTGAGCTGTTCGTCATCCCTGTCTATATCTGTACCTATTTTCTTCGGGCTTGTGAAATCAAACGGAGTGCCCCTGACCGCGACTATTTCACCTGTCGGTATATTTGTTTCATCGGTGGGAGTGAAAAACCTGCCGTTAATCATCAGTTCATGGTCATAAATACTGCCTGAACCCTCTCCTGCAAGGTTGAAATATGTGTGACCTGCAAGGTTTACAGGAGTTGTTTCATCGGTTGTTGCCCTGAAATCGATTCTGAGTTCATTTGAATCAGTCACGGTGTAAGTTACTGAAGTCTTCAGGTTACCAGGGTAGCCTTCCTCTCCGTCGGCCGCAAAGTACTCCATTTTCACTGATGAAGCTGAAGCATTAACAACATGCCACACGACCTTGCTGAATCCCTTTATCCCACCGTGAAGGTGATTGGGGCCATTGTTTACTGCAAGTGTATATTCCTTTCCGTTAAGTGAGAACCTGCCCCGCGCGATACGGTTTGCACAACGTCCGCAAATTGCACCCATATACGGACCGTTCAGGTTGATGTAGTCGGCTATGTTGTCGTAGCCCTGCACAACATCGGCAAAGTTTCCTTTCCTGTCGGGGGCGAAAATGCTCACAATTATTGCCCCGTAGTTTGTCACCTGGGCAACAAAACCGTTTTTATTCCTCAGAGTGTAGAGGGCTGTTGGCTTTCCGTCATGAACACCCTTGAATGAATCTTCACTAATAATATTCATAATTATTTAAATGTCTGATATTTGCTAGCTAGAATTAAAAACCGACCTTGCCGGCACCCTGATGTCTTATAAACAAGATGTGGCATGAGCCTTTTCCGTAAACATGTTCAAGTGTGGAGACGTATTTTTTGAGCAGCGACTGGGGTACGAAAGCCTGGATGGTGCCTGCAAAACCGCCGCCATGGACTCTCCATGCTCCTTCGCCCTTGAGTACAAGTTCGCTGAGTGCAAGGGCAAGTGAGACGTTCTGTTCCCTGACATTTGTTACCGGATAAACATTCTGATTGTACATGTAGGAACTGAAGCCTGAGTCAACAACCATTGAAAGGAATGATTTGAAATCGTTTTTCTCAAGAGCAGCAACCTGTTCCACAACCCTCTGGTTATCGCCCTGGAAATGTATTGCCCTCAGGATTGCGCGATCGCCTACTTTTTCACGGATCTTTGGTGTTATTTCAAGAACCTGTTTCAGAGTGACTTCCCGAAGCACTTTGGCCCCAAGCTGTGCGGCAACTGCTTTCATATCGGTTGGAAGTGAGGCATATTCATCATTCAGGTCCGCATGGCTTCCTCCCGTATCGGTGATTACAAGTGAAAAGCCGGTGGCAACGAAATCGAAGTTCACTTTTTTAACCCTGGGTTTCGACGGGTCCTTGAAGTCGATTGTTATCAGTCCGCCCATGGCGCATGCAGTCTGATCCATCAATCCGCAGGGTTTTCCGAAGTAGTTGTTCTCGGAATACTGTCCAATGATGGCATTCTGAATCGGATCGACTTTGCCCTTGTTGAACAATTCACTTAGGATAGCGCCTATAAGAACCTCGAAAGAAGCAGAAGAACTCAATCCCGAGCCCTTTGGAACACCTCCGTCAATACATGCGTCAAATCCCCCGATCGCATGTCCGAGTTCCTTAAAACGAGCGCAAATGCCTCTTACAAGGGCTGCTGATGTATATTTCTCAGCTTTAACGGGGCTCAGGTTTTTCAGATCGACCTCAAACTGAGGGTAACCTTCTGAAATAATCCTGATCACGTTTGTACCGTTTGGTCCGGCAATACAAACGTTATCAAGATTAACAGCTCCGGCCAGCACTCTTCCGTAGTTATGATCGGTATGGTTGCCGCCGATTTCGGTTCGCCCGGGTGATGTGAAAAAATCAACATCCTTCTTCCCGAAAGCGTTCTCAAACTGTTTCAACAACCCGGCATATCTAAGCCCGTTCCTCTTCAGTTCAGATGTATTATTTCCATAGAGTTCGCGGAAAGCCTTGTTATCACCATTGTTGATTTTGCGGATCAGATTATCTGTTGTCATGAATATGTGGTTTTAGTATTGGCGAAAGAATGTAAATATAGCAATTGTAAGGAATAATAAAACGAAGCCGTTCCAAACAATTTGGAACGGCTTCAGTGTTATTTCAAGCAATTGGAAGTTTACCTCCGCTTGCTTCCGACAAGTGCAAAGAAGACAATGTAGAGGTAACACAAAATTGGCAGGATGAATGCGAATCTGACACCTATACTGTCGGCTACAAGGCCCATAAGTACAGGAATGACTGCACCACCCACTATCAGGGTGTTAATGAGTCCCGATGCCATACTCAGTTCTCCCTTGTCGAGTCCTTCAACACCAAGGGTGAAGATATTGGGGAACATAATAGAGTTAAAGAAGCCGACTGAAAGTCCGAGCCATAGGATGATCGGGCCTCCTGCAGCCATAACTACAACAAGCAGAAGAGCGGCTATAAGTCCGAACACAGCGAGTGATCTGCTTGCGTTGCCTTTTCCGAGCCTCATGGCCAGATAGTTCACGAATGCTATTCCGGCGAATATCAGGCCGTCAGTAATCTCTTTGCGGACGAACCATCCGACAAAAAGAGCGAGAAGGAGAACAAGTACGGTGTAAATGTATTTCTTCGATTCCTTCACATCCGAAAGCATGAATGAACCATAAAAACGGCCTACCATTGCGCCTCCCCAGTACAGGGCTATCATCATTGCAGCCTGTGTGTTCGCTATTCCCAGAGCTTCCTGAAAATATCTCTGAAGCATTGCAGCTGTACCAACTTCAGCGCCGACATAACAGAAAATACCAAGAGCGCCAAGAACTACATGCGGATATTTCCACACGCTTTTTTTCTCAACACCCTGGGTTGAAATTTCGGGGAGTTTGAGAAAATAAATCGCAATAGCGATAATAATCACCACAATACCAATAATAAGAAATGGTGTTGTGGGAACGTTTTCAGCAGTATTCAGGGCTGCTTCAGCTGCCGATTTGAAAATGAACAATCCGGCGACAAGGGGAGCGATGTAGGTTGCAATTGAGTTAAGCGCCTGGGTCAGATTAAGACGTCCTGATGCCGATGCTGAGGGTCCGAGCGCCGTAACATAAGGGTTTGCAGCTGTCTGGAGGAAAACAACGCCGCCTGCCATGATGAAGATGGCGAAAAGGAAGAACGGGAAAGAAAGCATTTTTGCAGCCGGGAAGAACAGGAAGCTGCCTACAGCTACAAGTATCAATCCAAGGATTACGCCTCCCTTGTAGCCAATTTTTTTTATAATTCCCCCTGCAGTAAATGCAAGTAAAAAATAAGTGAAGAAGAAAGCTCCGTTCACCAGCTGGGCCTGAAAGTTTGAAAGCTCGAAGACTGCCTTGAACTTGTCAGCCAGCGTAATGTTAAAGGTAGTAACGAAACCAAACAGGAAAAAGATCATTCCCATGAATGCCATACCTGCTGTTTGCGTATTTTTCTGTTCTGTCATGTTGAGAGTTTTAGGTTAGACAAAGTACCCGGTATCGGGCGGTAGTAAAATTACATTTAAAGATCGATTTTCCTAATACTGCCTGTTAATTTTTAATCTGGCCATTCCGGCCGTAAAAATCATGTGTAATGGCTATATTTGCGAAAATTTTACAGGCTAAACTTGACACGGTATTTCATAAATATCTCTTTCAAAGGAACTTCATATCACGGATGGCAGCTGCAGCCCGGGGCTGTCACTGTTCAGAAGATCCTCAATGAAGCCCTGTCGACAATACTGAGTGAAAAGATATCTGTCACTGGTGCAGGACGAACCGATGCAGGCGTTCATGCCCTTGTATTCTGTGCCCATTTTGACAGCAGGGCCCCTTATCTTGACGTCAGGAATAACATAATATTCAGGCTTAACAGATACCTGCCGCCGGACATTTCAGTAACCGGAATAAGAAAGGTAAAGGCTGATTCAAATGCAAGGTTCAGCGCCATTTCGCGGACGTACAGATATTTTATACTGAGGACCAAAGATCCGTTCCGGACCGAGACTGGATGGTACGTTCACGGCGATCTTGATATCGATGCAATGAACAAGGCATCGGGAATTCTGATGAGGCATTCAGATTTTACAAGTTTCTGCAGGCTTCATTCCGACAACAAGACGAATATCTGCAAAGTATTCAATGCAGAATGGAAACCCGAAGGCAGTACTCTTGTCTTTACAATCAGTGCCGACCGCTTCCTGAGGAATATGGTAAGGGCAATCGCAGGCACAATGATCGAAGTCGGCAGGGGAAAGATAACACCGGGGGATTTTGAAAAGATAATCCTGTCGCTTGACAGGTCGTCGGCCGGTATGTCGGCGCCGGCCAGAGGATTGTTCCTGACCGGCATTGAATACCCGGATGAGATATTTGAATGAAGGGAAATAATTGATTCTTTTAATCGTTTGTAATAGAAATCAAAACGGCGTACATTAAATAAACCAAAGCATATGATACTGATCTCTGCATTATTCGGGACAGCTGCAATTTCATCGACTGATGAGGCAATGACAGTCCTCGATCTGCTGATGAAGGGCGGAGTAATAATGATCCCGATTGTGTTGCTTTCGCTAGTCAGTTTTTACATTTTCATCGAAAGGCTGGCCTACATAAACAAGACCACCGCAATAGCAAAAGGTCTTGTGCCGGCAGTCACAAATGAGCTCAGGAACGGCAACTCAAAAAACGCTCTTGTTCATGCACGGAACAGCCAGGCTGCCGTTGGCAGAATTCTTGAAAGCGGAATTGAGAAGGTTGGAAGGCCGATCGACGAGATGGAGAGAAACATCGAGACAACTACAAATCTTGAGATCACAAAGATGGAAAAGAATACCGGGTATCTGGGTATTATAGCAAGTGTTGCTCCGATGCTTGGATTCATCGGTACAATTTCCGGTGTGATCAAGATATTCTACAACATCTCCCTTGCCGACAATATAAGTATCGGACTGATTGCCGGCGGACTTTATCAGAAAATGATCTGCAGCGGCGCCGGACTGATTGTCGGAGTACTTGCATACGCGGCATACCACTATCTTCAGTTGAAGATCGACAGGTATACGATAAGGCTTCAGGAGTCTATGATCCAATTCCTTAAGGCGGTCTGAGATGAATTTAAGAAGAAACAAGCAATTCAAGCCCGAAGTAAGCACCTCCTCGCTGAACGACATCATGTTTTTCCTGTTGTTGTTCTTTCTGATAGTATCAACACTTGCCAACCCCAACGTCATCAAGGTGCTGCTTCCAAAATCAAAAAGCGCCCAGGAAATCGATAAACAGCAGGTGAACCTGACTGTGACTGAAGACCGGAGGTACTATATCGATCAGAATGAAGTGCTGCTGTCGGAACTTGAGCAAAAACTGGAGGAACATGTCAGGGGAATCGAAAACCCCACTGTTGTCCTGAGGTTCGCAAAAAGTCTCAACATCCAGGATCTGGTGGATGTCCTTGAGGTCGGTGTGCGCATTGACGTAAAGATGGTGATGGCCACTGACAAGTCGAATGCTGCCCTCTGACAGGCAAGGAGCTGAAAATAACAACAAAAATTTATCGGATTACGATAAATTTATATATGATATTCGATAAGTTTTTTACCTGAAACGATATCAATATTCATTGCCTTTCCAGATTTCCCATGACTTTTCAGCCTGTGAATGAAGCATTTTCAATCCTGATAACACTGTGCATCCCCTCTCCTGCCCTTTCCTGAGGAATTTTGTGATCTCAGGATTGTAAACCAGGTCAAACAGGATATTGTCAGGACCAAGCAGGTCAAAATTGATGTCGGGGCATCCTTCTGTAAGCGGATACATTCCGAGAGGAGTAGTATTTACGATCAGCCCGGCACTTCCCAGGATATTTTTATCCAGATCATTGTATGTAAGGCAACCTGCCTTTTTTTCCCTTGAAACAAGCCGGTAATCAACAAGCATTGAAGAAAGGACATGGCATACAGCCTTAGAGCTTCCTCCCGTACCCAGAACCAGGGCCTTTATGTGCTGATTCATAAATGGTCTGAGTGTATCGGCTATCCCGTAAATGTCGCTGTTGAAGCCTTTAAGTTCCAGGGAATCCTTGTATCTTTTGATCTTAATCACATTGACAGCGCCGACTGCTGCAGCTTCGGGGTCAATGCTGCCAAGAAAGGGCATGACTGAAGTTTTATACGGGATTGTTACATTCAGGCCAGCCAGTTCTTCATCGGTCAGCAATTCCATAAGCTGATTTATATCTGTCAGGGGATAATTCTCATATGTACAGGCCGTTATTCCTTCCCGGCTGAATTTTTCAGTGAAATATTTCCTGGAGAAGGAATGTCCAAGCGGGTAACCAATGAGTCCGAATTTCCTCATGGGTCGGAGCGGTCAGGGTTGAAGGTTATCGGGAAGGAACTGGAAGAATGTATCGCCTCTCAGTCCGAGACGCAGGGATTCGAGCGGGATAATCTCATTGGGTGCTATATTCCCCAGGTTTACATTGGCTCCGAAATGCTTTATGAACCATGCCTGCTGCGATTTGAGGGGAGCCTCCCATATTACGTTATCGAGACCTACATGACCGGAGATTTCCTTAATAAGGGGCATATTCACCGATCCGTCTTCGTTAAAGATGCCAATAGTCCCCGATTCACGAGCTTCAGCGATCACCTTTACCGAACCTGCTTCAAGTTCTGATTTCATCATTGTGACCCATTCTTCAGGACTGTAAACAATATCCTTCTTTTTTGATCCCACCTCCGATATGACGGTTCCCCTTTTTGAGAGTATTCTTATGCATTCAAGCTTCTTACCCTGGCTCATCTCATACGAGCCGTCGGAGATCTCAACAAGAGTTACCTCGTGTTTGTCAATAAAATCAACAAACTCATTGAACATGTCACGGATTATGAATGCTTCAAAGAGGGTTCCGCCGAAATAGGGTATGCAGCCGGCCTTTTTATAAACCTTAAGTTTTTCATCGAAGCCAGGAGTGATAAGCGAAGTGCCAAAACCAAGCTTGACGAAATCGGTGTATTCACTGCCCACCGACATAAAATTCTCAGCTTCCCTGATGCTGAGGCCTTTGTCCATAACCATTGTCAGTCCGGTGGTTCTTGGTTTCAGTGGACGATCGGGAAGAAACGGAAGTATCTTTTCCATATACATATAATTATGTTTTCAAAGGTAAAAGGCCGGACTGATGGCAGGCAGGTTTCCCTGTGTCTTCAAGCCGCGATTCACAGGCAATATACTAAGATTTAACGAAGGTTATATTCCGAAAGAATTTTCTTCATCTTCCTCGTAAGAAGTTTTTCAGGGAAAATATCATGAAAATCACCGAATATCTCCTTGTCACCTTCAAGAGCAAACAACAGGTGTCTTACTGCACTGTCAGGGTGGCCCGTATGAAGGTAGAATGATGCCAGGATATAATTTATTCCGGGAACGTCCCCAAGTATTTTATATGCTTTTTCAAAGAAAGGAATGGACCTTTCAACAAATCCTTCCCTGAGGATCATTTTCCCGAGGTCGGTCCAGACTTCCGAATAATAGGCATCTATTTTAAGCGCCTCCCTGTAGCACCTAAGGGTGTCCTTGATTTCCTTCCTGGCATAATGTGCCTTTCCAAGCATGTACCATATTTCAGGATTTTCGTCATCGAGGCGGACAGCCTTTCTGAGGAATATAAGGCTCTCTTCGGGGTTACCCGATTCAAGGGATATGATGCCCAGACCGAACCATGGATCAGCAAATTCCGGAGCGAGTTCGATGGCCTCGTGATAATATTTCCTTGCAAGCACCAGATCCCCGGTTTTCTCATAGCATTCGGCCAGGTAGGTCATTGCCTCGAAGCTGTCGGGCTCATTCTCGAGGTACTCGTGGTAAACAGGTATCGCTTCGGAATATCTTTCCTGATTGCAGAGGATATTGCCCTTGTTGAATATTGCAAACGTATTCTGGGAGTTTATTGCAAGGGCATAATCATAGGCTTCGAGTGCTTTCTCATAATCTTCCTGCTTATTGTAGATTATCCCAAGGTTATACCATGCGCTGTCGGAAAAAGGTTCCGTTTCGAGGTATCTGAGGTAGAAAGAAATGCTGTTCTCAAAGTCCTCTGTTTTTTCATAGGCATATGCCAGGTCGTAAATATGGGCATAGAATTCCGGTTCGAGTTCGATCAGTTTCTTCATGTAGGGGATCAGGTACTCGTAGTAATTGAGGTTCTGAAGCACTGACGTTATCGAGAAAAGAATGTTGGCAGGATCATCGGAATCGAGTGTAAGGGCAAAATCGAACATTTTTTTTGCACCCTGGATATCTCCGAGGATCCCCATAGCTGTTCCCTTTGCCACATATATCTCATGGTTACCCGGTTCTATGCTTTCGAGCGTCTTAAGTATCCTGAGGGCTTCCACAGCCCTGCCTTTGTCAAGAAGGACCCTGGCTTTACGGAGCTGG
>CAZKTX010000104.1:7668-8943 GCA_964555805.1 uncultured Rikenellaceae bacterium | reverse complement strand
AAATCAGTATTGTTATTTTTATAACATTGTTATTTATTTAACACTAAATTATGTACCTTTGCATCGTCAACCATTAAACATAGATGTTGATTTTTGGCTTACTTAAAGATAAAAGCATGACTATCAGAGAAATATCGGAAAGAATTAACGGAAGGGTTGTTTGCGGTGAGGAAAGATTATCCGAGGAAATTGAATACGCTTTTTCTTCCGACCTGATGAGCGACGTTCTCAAAGTCGACAGGGAAAACATACTTCTCATCACAGGCCTGGCCAATCTGCAGACAATCAGGACTTCCGAAATGTCTGATATAAACTGCATCGTTTTTGGCAGAAACAAGAAGATATCCAGTGAAATTTTATCCCTTGCCGAGGAAAACAGAATGGTGCTGATTGAATGTCCTCATTCCGTTTTTAAGATCTCGGGGGAATTGTATATTGCAGGAATAAATCCTTTGTATTAACTGATGCAATACAGGTACAAAATAGCCGGAGGTGATTTCTCAAACGCAGGGTCAATTGCGAGTTCTGTCAAAAAGATACTCAGGCAGCTGAATATTGATCACTCGGTTTCAAAAAGGATTGTTATTGCTCTCTACGAGGCTGAGGTAAACGTGGTTGCCCATGCTTATTCAGGCACTGCAGAGGTTGACATCGACAACGAAAAGCTTAAGGTTACAATCACCGACAAGGGACCGGGAATTCCCGATATCCCGAAAGCAATGGAAGAAGGTTTCTCAACAGCTACTCCCCAGGTGAGAGAAATGGGCTTCGGTGCAGGAATGGGGCTTTCAAACATTAAAAAAAACTGTGACATTTTAAATATTTCAAGCGAACCGGGCACGGGTACTTTTGTGGAAATGATCACTTATTTTAAACCGGATGCCAGATAAAAAGCAAAATAGCGAATTTCACCATGCTCTGAAGGTTATCGGGGCAGACTGCATAGGCTGCACTCATTGCATGACTGTGTGCCCTACAAGAGCTATCAGGGTGAGAAACGGAAAAGCGAAAATAATCGCAAACAGATGTGTCGATTGCGGTGAGTGTTACAAGGCATGCCCGGTTTCTGCAATCGAAGTCGAACAGGATGACCTTGAGATGATCTTCAGATACGAGGCAAGGGTGATCCTGATCCCAAGCATCCTGATCGGACAATTCTCACACAAGATACCCGCATCATCAATCTATGCTGCTCTGAGGGAAATAGGCTTCACTCATGTATTTCAGGTCGAGAATACAGTGGATATGGTTCTTGACGCTTATTCGGAATACAGG
>CAZKTX010000104.1:0-7568 GCA_964555805.1 uncultured Rikenellaceae bacterium | reverse complement strand
TATAACAAGATACAGAAATACCTCCAGAACACATCCCTGAAGGCTGCAATGCCAGTTACAGACGATCTTCTGAACTCACGCGGTGTGCTCTTCAGCCTTACACGCGGTGAGGCGGTTCACTGCGACAAGAGAGCCCTTGCGGTCGACGGCATCAGGAACGTGACCGAAATTCTTGAGAACGTTGAAAATGACAAGCTTGGAAGTGTTGAGTTCCTCGAACTGAGGGCCTGTGATGAAAGCTGCGCCGGAGGAATACTTATGACAGGCAACAGGTTTCTGACTGTGGAACGACTGAAAAAACTTTCGGCCGACCACGCCAGGGATGAAAAGGATAAGCCAAATAAGCTGACCGACCCCTTCATCAACATCAGGGAACACAGCACCCTGGGCTGCATCGAACCGAGGAATATCGAAAAGCTGGATGAGGACCTATCGGTTGCCATGAAAAAGATGGAAAGAAAAAGAAGGATGATGTGCTTCCTGCCTGGCTTCGACTGCGGTGCCTGCGGCGCTCCCGACTGTCAGACTCTTGCTGAAGACATAGTTCAGGGCCGGGCACAGATATCACACTGCGTTTTTCTCCAGCAACAGCTTATTAACCAGAACCTGCTCAGCCATGAAAAGGCATTCAAAATCACCGGGGAGATATGGGGAAGCGAAAGACTCGAAAAGAATTGTAATAAAATAGGTGCAGAAGATGAAAATAACTGATGTTATGCGCGAATTGAACCTGAAGGTCGTTTCGGGAAACGAAGGACTTGAAAATGAAGTGACCGGAGGCTACGTATCCGACCTGCTGAGCGATGTAATCGGCAATGCCCGGGAAGGAAATATCTGGATCACCCTGCAGGCCCATCACAATATTGTGGCCGTGGCTTCACTTAAAGATGTTTCTGCTGTAATAATTGTAAGGGGAGTAATTCCTGATGATGAAACCATCAGAAAAAGCAACCAGGAAAACATACCTGTCCTGTCGGCCGAAGAAGACACCTTCACTATTGCCGGCAAGCTGTTCAATCTGATTGGAAAAAAATGAGAACCTACCGGGCCGACATGCATATTCACACAATCCTGTCCCCATGCGGCGATCTGAGCATGAGCCCGGCTAATATTGTCTCCGAAGCCCTCCGGAAAAAACTTGACATAATAGGTATCACCGACCATAACAGCACAAGACAGTCGCAGCTTGTAAGAAGGCTTGGCGCTCAGAAAGGATTATTCGTCCTCACAGGTGCTGAGGTCACAACCAGGGAAGAGGTTCATTGCCTGGCCTTCTTTGACAGTACACGGGAGCTTGAAGAATTCCAGGATTACCTCGACGACAACCTTCCTTCATACAGCAACGATCCGCTTATATTCGGCGATCAGGTTGTTGTAAATGAAAAGGAAGAAATAATATACACTGAAGATAAATTGCTCATTAACGCAACCGGAATATCAATAGAGGAGCTTGAAGCTTATATTCATGGCCATGGGGGAATTTTCATCCCGGCACATGTCGACAGGATGAAAAACAGCATATACAGCCAGCTCGGATTTCTACCCGACAACCTTAATGCTGATGCTCTCGAGATTTCAAGAAGGAGTACGCCGGAATCGTTCAGCCGGATCCATCCTGAAATAAACGCTTATCCCCTGCTGACTGATTCGGATGCTCATTACCCCGATCAGATCGGCATTGTTTATAACTGCTTCGAAATGGAGAAGCCAAGCTTTGATGAAGTTAAAATGGCAATCGCAGGAACCGACGGAAGAAGAATTACAGGAACATGCTGACACTTGCATTAAATATTCTCGATATCGCCCAGAATTCAATCAGGGCCAAAGCTTCTGTGATAGATATAGAAGTTTTGGAATCAGTTGAAAAGGATATTCTTGAGATAATTGTAAGTGACAACGGGACAGGCATGCCCGAGGAACTTCTGTCGAAGGTTACTGATCCCTTCGTCACAACTCGGACTACAAGAAAGATCGGATTGGGCTTACCACTTCTGAAATATCAGGCAAATCTTGCCGGAGGGGATCTTTCAATTGATTCAGAGGAAGGCAAAGGCACAACTGTAACCGTAAGTCTTTCACTCCGGCATATCGATCGGCAGCCTATGGGAGATATTGCAGGAGTAATGACAATTCTCATGGCTGCCAATCCGGAAATTAGTTTTCTTTACGGCCACAAAACCGATACCGGAGAATACAGATTTTCCTCAAAGGAGACTCTGGAATACCTGGAAATCAATACGTTTAACGACAGTCGGCTTTTATCCGACATAAAGGAAATGATTATTGAAAACCTTAAAGATATTGGCGCATCTGATATAAATTGAAATAATTATTGCAAACGATACAACCAGAACATGATATTTTGAATAATTTTAATGAGAATATCTGTCCTGATATAACAAATGAACTTAACTTAATAATAGGAAGCATGTCACAAATCAAGTCGCTTGCGGATCTGAAGAAGAAACGCGAAGAAATCAAGACCGGGCTGGATATCAGGATTAAGGCAATTGATCCTGAGAATCATGTTCAGGTCAAGGTAGCTATGGCTACATGTGGTATTGCCTCTGGAGCAAAGCCGATTATGGAATTTTTCGTGGAACAGCTCGACAGGAGGAATATACCAGGCGTCGTTACCCAGACGGGATGTATGGGTTATTGTTATGCCGAACCAACAGTTGAAATTAAACTCCCCGGAAAAGATCCCGTTGTATTTGGCTATGTTGATCTCAAGAGAGCAGACCTTATAATCGAGAAATACATCAAGGAGGGAGAATTTATCGACGGCATCATCCCGGTGAATTACGAAACAATTGACTCAAAAGAATAGGAGGATCCAACATGTCAAAATACAACATGCATATTCTCGTTTGCGGGGGCACGGGCTGCCATTCCTCCCAAAGCGATGCAATCGTCTGGAATCTGAGAGACGAACTCGAGGCTAAAGGACTCACCGATCAGGTACAGGTAATCCTTACCGGCTGTTTCGGTTTCTGCGAACAAGGCCCGATCGTCAAGATAATGCCGGACAATACTTTCTATGTTCAGGTCAAGCCTGAAGACGCCCAGATTATAGTTGAAGAACACATAATAAAAGGAAGAAAAGTATCAAGGCTTCTTTACAGGGATCCGAAAACAAAGGATGCTGTCGGCGACTCGAAACACATGGGATTCTTCAAGAAACAGCTGAGGATAGTCCTTCGTAACTGCGGTTTCATTAATCCTGAAAACATCGACGAATACATTGCAAGGGAAGGCTACATGGCTCTGGGCAAGGTAATCTCGGAAATGACTCCCCAGGACGTCATCCAGGAAATAAAGAATTCGGGACAAAGAGGCCGGGGCGGTGCAGGATTCCCGACAGGATTGAAATGGGAAATAGCCAGCAAAAACAAATCCGATGAGAAATATGTTGTCTGTAATGCCGATGAGGGTGACCCCGGAGCATTCATGGACCGTTCGGTGCTTGAAGGCGATCCGCATTCAGTAATTGAAGCTATGGCTATATGCGGTTATGCTATCGGAGCTTCACACGGACTTGTTTATATAAGGGCTGAATATCCTCTTGCAATTCACAGGCTTAAGATCGCTATCGATCAGGCCAGGGAATACGGATTGCTCGGGAAAAATATTTTTGGTTCTGACTTCAGTTTCGATATTCAGCTCCGTTATGGAGCAGGTGCGTTTGTCTGCGGCGAGGAAACAGCCCTTATCCATTCAATGGAGGGATTGAGGGGTGAACCTACGATCAAACCTCCTTTCCCTGCTGAAGCCGGATTCAGGGGAAAACCATCCAACGTTAACAACGTGGAGACTTTTGCTGCAATTCCGATTATAATACTCAAGGGCGCTGACTGGTACAACAAGATAGGTACTGAGAAATCAAAAGGCACAAAGGTTTTTGCCCTTGCCGGCAAAATCAACAATGTCGGTCTTATTGAAGTGCCGATGGGAACCACCCTGAGGGAAATCATTTACGAGATCGGAGGAGGCATAAGAGACGGCAAGAAATTCAAAGCTGTTCAGACCGGAGGACCTTCGGGCGGTTGTCTTACTGAAAAACATCTCGACACTCCAATCGATTTCGATAACCTTGTCGCTGCAGGTTCAATGATGGGATCGGGCGGTATGATCGTTATGGATGAGGATAACTGCATGGTTTCAGTTGCACAGTTCTTCCTTGAATTTACAGTTGAGGAATCATGCGGTAAATGCGCTCCATGCAGAGTCGGAAACAAGAGGCTGCACGAGCTTCTGCATCAGATCACCGAAGGCAAAGGGAAAATGGAAGATCTTGACAGACTGAGAAACATGAGCCAGGTCATCAAGGACACTGCACTTTGCGGACTCGGACAGACTTCACCCAACCCTGTCCTTTCAACTCTCGATAATTTTATGAATGAATATGTTGCCCATGTAAAGGACAAGAAATGTCCGGCCGGAAAGTGCAAGAGCCTGATGGAATATTACATAATTCCTGAGAACTGCGTGGGTTGCACCGCCTGTGCAAGAGTTTGCCCGGTGAATGCGATATCAGGTCAACGCAAGGAGGTCCACACAATCAATCCTGACATCTGCATAAAATGCGGCGCATGCAAGGAGAAATGTAAGTTCGATGCAATAATTATCAGATAACCGGTAAATTAATGGAAACAATAAAAATAAATATAGATAACAAGGAGATTGAAGTAGAAAAGGGTACTACAATCTTGAAAGCTGCACGGCAACTGGGAATTGAAATCCCGACCCTGTGCTATCTTGATCTTCACGACATGAATATCGAGAATAAGCCGGGAGGATGCAGGATTTGCACCGTGGAGGTTGAGAAAAGACGTAATCTGGCTCCTGCCTGTTCCACGAAATGCGAAAACGGAATGGTTGTTAAAACTCACACATCAAGAGTTCTTAATGCACGCAGAACCGTAATGGAGTTTATCCTGTCAGACCATCCAAAAGATTGCCTTGTTTGTGCAAAATCAGGCAACTGCGAACTTCAGGATATGGCCAACAGGCTTGGCATCAGGGATATTCCCGGACAGGAATTTGCTGCGATGTCAACCTACAAACCCGACACTTCACCTTCGATTAAAAGGGACCTCAACAAATGCATTATGTGCCGCAGATGCGAAACAATGTGCAACGACATACAGACTGTAGGTGCCCTTTCAGCAGTCAACAGGGGATTTATGGCAGCAGTTGCTCCAGCTTTCGAACAGAATCTCGAGCATTCGACCTGCACATACTGCGGTCAGTGCGTGGCAGTTTGCCCTACCGGAGCGCTTACAGAGGTTGACAATACTCCTGATGTCCTCAGGGCGCTTGCCGATCCGACAAAGACAGTTGTAGTTCAGACAGCCCCTGCAGTTCGTGCCGCACTGGGTGAAGCATTCGGTATGGAACCGGGTACACTCGTGACCGGCAAACTTGTAACTGCACTGAAAGCCCTCGGATTCGACTATGTGTTTGACACTGATTTCAGCGCCGACCTTACTATAATGGAAGAGGGTACTGAACTTCTTGGCAGGCTGACAAGACATCTCAACGGCGACAAGACAGCAAGGATCCCGATCCTTACTTCATGCTGCCCGGGCTGGGTTAACTTCTTTGAAGAATACTTCCCCGACCTGAAAGATGTTCCGTCAACGTCAAAATCGCCGCAGCAGATGTTCGGCGCTATAGCAAAAACCTATTTTGCCGATAAAATCAAAATCGACCGTAAAGACATGGTTGTTGTATCAATCATGCCGTGCCTCGCAAAGAAATACGAATGCCAGAGAGAGGAATTCTCAACCGACGGAAACAGGGATGTCGATTTCTCCCTTTCAACAAGGGAACTCGCCAACTTCATCAAACAGGCAAACATCGATTTCAACACACTAGAAGACAGTGATTTCGATGATCCCATGGGTGAATCAACCGGCGCCGGTGTAATTTTTGGTGCAACAGGAGGCGTTATTGAAGCTGCATGCAGAACCGCATATGAGCTTTATACAGGGAAAAAACTCGAAAAAATTGATTTTGAAGAACTAAGGGGTCTTGAAGGTGTGCGCTCGGCTACTCTCGACTTCGGCGGGCTTCCGCTTAAAATCGGAATTGCACACGGACTCGGGAATGCAAGAAAGCTTCTCGATGACGTGAGGGCTGGCACATCACAGTTCCATGCAATAGAAGTAATGGCCTGCCCGGGCGGTTGCATCGGAGGAGGCGGACAGCCCCTGCATCATGGCAAATCAGAAATTCTGAAAGCCAGGTCGGCTGCAATCTACAGGGAAGATGCCGGCAAGCCAATCAGGAAATCCCATGAGAATCCTTTCATAATCAAACTCTACGAGGAATTCCTTGGCGAGCCCAACAGTGAAAAGGCTCACCACCTGCTCCATACAAGCTATTTCGACAAGAAAAAGAAAGTTATTGTTAAACAGTAGAACAGAACCTGTAAGGTCCTATAATAAAATCAATGTTATGTCAAGTATAAAAATAGAATTAAGACAGGAGGATGTCAATAAGATAAAGGAGATTTGCGCTTCCTTTAACAGAGATCCCCAGGAACTGATAAATATACTTCATGGCTGTCAGGAACACTTCGGGTACCTTCCTGCAGAAATTCAGGAAGTAATATCTTCGGAGACAGGCATCCCGGTTGCAAAGATTTACGGTGTTGTTACATTTTATTCATTCTTCACAATGACGCCGAAGGGGAAACATCCCATAAGTATTTGCATGGGTACCGCCTGCTATGTCAGAGGTGCTGAAAAGGTTCTGGACGAGTTCAAGAAAGAACTCTCCCTTCAGGTCGGACAGACGTCCAAAGACGGCAAATTTTCGCTGTCGAGCCTGAGATGCGTTGGAGCGTGCGGACTGGCACCGGTTGTGCTGGTTGGCGACAAAACCTACGGAAGGGTAGCTCCCGATGATGTAAAGAAGATACTCAAAGAGTATGAATAGCTGATTCTTGCGATTATTTTAAAGGTTGATCATGGCCGGAACCTCGTGTTCCGGCTTTTTTCTTCCCTGATCCTTTAGGCTTGTACCAGAAGAAATAATCCTTTTGCCTGCGTTTCTCGGCAAGATCCCTTGCAACATAAACTTTTTTGCCGGTGTAGGGATCAAATCCACACCAGTACATTGCCGTCGAGAGCGTCATCGGTGTCGGAGTAAAATCCTGAACCTGCTCCGGCTTGATTCCCATGCTCCTCACCTCCCCTGCCAGCGCCTCCATATCAGCCTCCGTTGATCCCGGATGCGATGATATAAAATAAGGTATTATCTCATACTTAAGACCTTCCCTTACCGTAATCTTCATGAACTGTTCCCTGAGCTTTTTGAAAAGGCTGAACGGCACTTTTCTCATAAGTGCCAGAATATGGGGAGAGGTATGTTCGGGAGCAACCTTAAGCCTACCCGACACATGGTTTCTTAAAAGCTCTTCAAGGTAATCCTTCTCTCCCCTGCCGGCATTGCCGTTCCATTCTGAAAAAAGAAGATCATACCTGATACCGCTTCCGATAAATGCCTTTTTAACTCCCGGCATCCTGTTAACTTTCCGGTAAAGCTCAGTCAGTTCAGTA
>CAZKTX010000103.1:0-9071 GCA_964555805.1 uncultured Rikenellaceae bacterium | reverse complement strand
GAGAATCCGCTTAAAGAAGAAATACAGGTTAAAAGTATGGGGATTCCTGTTTGGCGTCTTCTCATTGTGTCTAATCTTCATTCCTCAGTCCAACAGGGCTTTCATGGCTTCCTTTTTCAGCAGCAAGTGCAGGAACCACCAGCCTGTTTACAGCAGGAAGCTGACCGACAGGATTCCTGATTATTCTGCTCAGGCCAGACTTACAGGGATCATGGCCTGTTCCGACGAAAAGGATCTGGCCAGGAGAGTAATGACCGGCCAGCTTGTAAGAATCAGGAGAGGAAGTAACTACAGAGTGGAAAGCATGGAACACAGCCATCCTTACCTAACACGCGACACCAGGAGACTCCTTAATGAAATCGGCAGGAGATACGGGAAAAAGATCGGAAGGGACGGACTTAAAGGATCAAGATTCATAATCACTTCGATGACAAGGACTTCAGAGAACATAAAAGGGCTTGGCAAGACCAACGGCAACGCATCGGAAAACAGTCCGCATCTCAATGGAAATGCCTTTGACATCTCATATGCACGTTTTGATATCAGGAAATACAAAGTCACCGAATGCGACAAGTGGTATATGAAGGAAGCCCTTGCAGAAGTGATTAATGAGCTTAGAATTGAGAAAAAATGCTGGGCAACATACGAGAAACAGCAGGGCTGCTTCCATGTGGTTTCAAGACTATAACAAAATAAACAGCCTTATTCCTGCAGAAAGACCGGGATCATCCTGTTACTATTTTGGCCCGATGACCTGGAAAAGCAGGTATGATACTATTAACGTAAAAATAATATTGAATCCCTGCCCTATCAGAAATCCGTAAAACGGTTTCTTGTTATCCATTGCTTTCAGGTCGGCAAACCTTGTCTCGAGTCCGATGCTGATGAAGGCAAGGTTAAACCAGAAAGTACTGAATGACTTTATAACCTTACCCGAGACCTTGGCTGTCTCAGGGCTTATCAGAAACGAGAAGATTATGGAGGCCATTATAAAACCAAGAACAAACTTGGGAAAACGCTCCCATATGATAGAGGCAGATACTTTCTTTCCGTTTTTATTCGATTTGTCACGGTATGTCCAGAAAACTGAGATTGCAAAGGCGGCCAGTCCCAAAAGAACATTCTGCGAGAACTTGACGATTGTGGCATACTTAAGACCCGTCTCTCCGGCGATGGTTCCGGCAGCCACGACAGCCCCTGTTGTATCGATGGTTCCTCCAAGCCAGGCTCCGGTGACCACATCGGACAATCCGATCCAGCGGGCAATTACCGGCATAAAAATCATCATCGGTATTGCAATTATAAGAACAAGCGAAATTATGAACGACAACTTTTTCTTGTCACCATTGATAGCTCCTGCAGTGGCAATTGCCGCTGATACTCCGCAGATCGAAACAGCGCTTGAAAGCATTGTCGCGTATTCGTCGTCGACTTTAAGCTTACGCGAAACCCAGAATGTGAAATACCATACTGTAACTACAACGATTACTGCCTGTAAAAGGCCGAATGTCCCGGCTGTCATAATATCCTTAAACAGAATTGTAGCGCCGAGCAGGACGAGTCCGATCTTAACATAGAGCTCAGTCTGGACTCCAGGCTTCAGCCAGTCGGGAAGCCTGAACACGTTCCCTATGAACAGGCCAAGGATCAGGGAAAAAAGCACGGCTTCGAGTCCAAGGTTCTTGAAACCTGCAAAGGATGAAAGAAACTGTGCCAGAAATGTAAGCAGGCACACCGCAACAAATCCCGTGACAAATCTTCTTAATGAATCGCCGCTTAAATAAACACCTATTGCAGAGAATATTCCGAATATCAGCAGGGTCGATCCGACAGCTATTAAAAGTGAAGATGATCCGAACATTTCAGTTATCGCACCTATGCCTTTCCAACCTGCACTCCCCCCGAATGAAGGTGTACTTATTGAATAACCGGCAAGAATCACGAATACGATAATTCCGAAACCAATTGCAACTGAAGCCCAGTCCTGGCCAATTACAAGTCTTCCACGTTTGGGGATGCTTTTACTTTCTTCGCTCATAATCAATATTTTAATATCAGGTTCAGGTGGCAGTTGTTTTGTTGCCAATTGATTACGCAAATATTGAAACTGTTCTCATCTTTTATGGTGGTATTTACTCGTATTTTTCAGCGGGTTTGGCCTCTTTGCGATCTCTCATTAAATTCTTTTCATAATTTCGCCCCGCCAGCTGTGGCAAAAGTGCCACAGCCGTGACTTTAATCTCAGCCGGATTAAATTAAAATAAAACGTATTGTTATGATTACAGGTAAATTACATCCGTCACTCAGACTAACCGCAAGAAAGCTCTTATTTACCCTTGCCGCAATCTTCACATTTTCAATTCCGTTTTCCCTGTCAGGTCAGGAGGAGACCTTCAAGCCGGGAGGGAAACCTGAGGCAAGGATATTCACAAGCTTTAATACAACATTCACAGATGGCGAAAACCATACAAAATTTGATCTCACCAGGGCATATTTCGGTTACAGTTATAATTTCTCGAAGACATTTTCAGGACGGGTGGTTTATGATGCAGCCAGTCCGTCACCCGGAAAACCAAATTACAGCGGTATGCTTAAATTTGCTTTTCTGAGGTACAAGACTGATAAATTGTCGGTTACCGGCGGTATGATCCCGCTTCCTGAATATGAAGCAAGCGACAGCAAATGGGGATACCGTTATGTTTACAGGCCGGCCCACGAATTGTATGAATTCGGCGCTGCATCCGACCTTGGAGTAAGTGCAACCTATAATTTTGCTGAATGGTTGTCAGCCGATCTGACTGTTATGAACGGAGAAGGCTACAAAGTACTGGAGTCAGATTCTACCTTCAAAGCTGCAGCAGGCTTCACAATTACTCCTGTCACAGGTGCCTTCTTGCGCCTTTATCTTGACAACATGTCAAAAAACGGGATTAATCAGCAGACTATGGAACTGATCGCCTTTTATGAAAACAGCAACATGGTACTTTCCGCTGCCTATAACATAAAGAAAAACCAGTTGTTGCAGGAGAATCACGACTATCATGCCTTTACTGTAAACGGTTCATTTATAATCAGTGAAAAGGCAAGGATTTTTGGAAGGTTTGACAATATATCATCAATCAATTCTGACAATGAGCCGGACCCGTGGAATCCTTCCAGGGTTGGGCAGCTCTACCTTGCAGGATTACAATACGCCCTTGCACCCGGAGTGAATATTTCGCCAAACTTCCAGGGATGGCAGCCTTCAGGACAAGGAAGACCGTTTGTATCTTCTTTTTTCCTGTCGCTCGACCTGAAGTTGTAATACTTCAAGGGACTAACAGGATTATTATACACTATGAGGGCTAATCGATCCTGAATGTGCTTTTAAGAAGATCTCCCTCATCACTGCTCGGGCCCATGTAAAGCTGGTACTCCATCTTTTCAAGCAGCCATGAACCACTATCCGGATCATAATATCTGAGCCTTTCAAAAGGACATGAGATTGAAACCGTCCTTGTCTCTCCCGGTTTTAAGGATATCCGCTCAAAACCCTTAAGAAGCTTATGTTCTCTTTCAACCTTGCTGCCGTCAAATCCGATATATAGCTGAATGACCTGGTCGCCCTGCCGGGCACCGGTATTTGTAACATTTATTGAGGCCGTTATCCGATCTGAACTGCTTTCCACTCTGAGGCTGTCGTGAGAGAATTCAGTGTATGAAAGACCGAAGCCGAATGGAAATGATGGTTTGTTACCGTCGTGGTCCAGTTTTATATATCCATGATACCTGTCATACTCCACCTCCGTAGCATTAATGTCAAATTCGGGATAATGACTCTCCTCTCTCGCCACAGTGAATGGCAGTTTGCCACCCGGATTGACATCGCCAAACAGCACTCTGGCTATTGCCGTCCCTCCTTCCATTCCGGGATAAAAGGCATGAATTATTCCACCGACGCTGTCTTTCCATTCCTCAACAATTATGGCACTTCCTCCGATCAGGACAACCACCGATTTCCTACTGAGCATTGCCGTTTCGCTGATCATCCTGCTTTCATTCTCATGAAGCCGGAGGCTTTTACGATCGCCGCCTGTTGTATATTTGCTCTTTGTAGCGAATTCTCCCTCATCATCATGGTTATATCCCACAACATAAACAACAGCATCAGCCTTCCCGATTTTTTCCTTAAGCGAATCGGTGTTCTCACCGCTGTCGTATATGAATTCAACTTCCGGACCATAAAGTTTGTTCATACCCTCGAGCGGGGTTACAATATATGCCGGCCTTACGCGACTGGAACCATGATCGCCGATGTTTTGTGCTGCCGCAAGCTTTCCGGCCACAAGGATCCGCTTTGTTTCATTTTTTGTAAACGGCAGAACCTTATTTTTGTTCTGCATCAGGACAATTGATCGTTCAGCGGCTTCGAGGGCAAGTGCAACATGATCGCTGCTGCCAATAAGAGATTCCGGATAATCAGGAAGCGGATCAGGAGCCATTTCATACTTCAGTACTGTCCTTGCCACCCTGAAAGCGCTCTCATCGATCTGTTTTTCCGGAACCCTGCCTTCTTGTACAGCTTTCAACAGCTTGCTTCCATAGAACCTGGTTGTTGGCATCTCTATGTCAAGTCCGGCATTAGCTGATAATTCAGTATCCTTCACTGCAAAAACAAAATCACTGATTACAAATCCGCCGAAGCCCCAATCCTCCTTCAAAACATTTGTCAGAAGATACCTGCTTGCACAAACCCGGTCGCCCCTGAACAGATTGTAGGAACCCATCACGCTTGCAGCACCACTGTCAACACATTCCCTGAAGTGTGAAAGGTAAACTTCCCTGAGTACCCTTTCATCAGCCTCCACATTCACATCAAAACGTGTATTTTCCTGATTATTAACAGCATAATGCTTGATGCATGCCATTACATTGTTCAATTGAACTCCCTTCATCAATGAAACTCCCATCTGTCCGGTAAGGAAGGAATCCTCACCATACCCTTCCTGGGCCCTGCCACCGGCAGGATGACGAAGAAGATTTATACAAACTCCTCCGAAATAATTTCCCTCAGCCGCCCTGATCTCCCTGCCGATTACATCACCAATCCTGTACTCCAGGTCCCTGTCAAAGGATGCAGCACGGGCGATTGAAACCGGGAAACAGGTGGCCTGGCCGCTTACAAGTCCGCGAGGACCGTCAAAAAACCTCATTGTTGGAATACCCAGCCTCGAATTGCCCCCGGCCTGGTACGAATCGTGGTTATACCTCATACCGTTACCGGCCATCTCCAGACCAAACTTCAGCATGCTTTTCAGGACCGGAGTCATCATGGATACCTTTTCTTTCAGGGTCATCCTGCCAATAGCATCACGGGCTATCTTATCCAGCTCTTCATCAGAAACTGCCCTGCGTTCCAGTCTGATGATTTCAGGCTTTGGATTTATCCGTAAAATTAAAAAAGCAAGTAAAAGGATTAAGACAAAGATTAGCAAACCTATTCCAATTCTGATGATAATGTTCATGACCGTGTGATTTAATGTGTTACGTTTAAAAACAGCAAATACTTATTCAGATTCAGGATAAAATGCATCAAAGGGGATTATTTAGTTTCAATTCCGGTAAACCTGAACGAGTCGATTGTGCAAAGGCTTTGCTGCAGAGCATTATCTGACCCCGGAGGAGTCATGTAGTTCCTCTTTACAGACGGATCGGTGAAAGTAATCCACAGAGTATGAACTCCTTTTACAGGCCTGACACTCATGGTTACAGTAATCCATTCTTCCGATGCCTTTGCCGGGATATCGACACTCCCCAGCGTACCTGTCCAGGTCGATCCTGCGCTAATCTCCATCCTGAAGGGTTTGTCCCCGGGTTTAAGCCTTAATGAAAGCGAAGCTGCCCCATTGCCGAAATCGAGGTATCTGTAAGCTGCCTTGTCTCCATCTTTGATATCACCCAATACTTCATTCCCATCGCCAAGAGTCTTTATACGAACATTACCTGTAAGCAGGCATGCCCTTGCTGCATCCGTTTCAGTGAAGGCGTCAAGCGGATCTCCCGCACCCTGTGAAGTCATTATTACCTCAGGGATTGTACCATCTTCCCTGAAGGTTATCGGTTCAAGGCAGGCTTTTCTCATGGCAACGCTGCCGTTTGTGGCTCTGTGGTAAAAAACATACCACTTCCCCTTGAATTCAACAAGTGACCCATGATTATTCCACGTGGCAGGATCGCAGAATTTGTTGTCAATAATAACTCCCTTATATGTATAGGGTCCCATCGGAGACCGGCTTACAGAGTATCCAAGGCAGGTGGGAGCTCCTCCCCTGCTTACATCTGCATAAACAAGGTAATAAAGCCCGTTCCTTTTGATCATATAGCATCCTTCATGAAAAAAATGCTCTTCTTCCGTGACCACATTTTCCCTGATTGTCGCTGTGTCAATGCTCATCATATCAGGATTCATCCTGGCCATTTTGGCATTGAACTGTCCCCAGACATAATAGGCTTTCCCGTCGTCATCAATAAAGACACCTGGATCGATCTGGTTGAAGCGGCCCACATCTATCGGAGTCCCGTTCCTGAACGGGCCCAGCGGAGAATCTGAGACTGCAACACCTTCTGTATTCTCCCGTGAAGCCAAACAATAATAGAGATAATACTTCCCGTTTTTATACTGTGCGTCAGGAGCATAAAGGTAGCTGTCGCTGTATGGAACCTGATCGCCTGAACCGGTTGATGCAAAGCTCTCTTCGGAGATATCCCAGGATTTAATGTCTGCAGATGATAGTACCCGGTAGCTCTTAGAACAATAGTAATCAGGACTTTCATCACGGGAGCCGTAGACATAAATCCTCCCATCATTCCATACATGCGCCGAAGGATCTGCAATGTAGACTCCGGGAGGCACTATGGGATTCTGTGAGAAAAGACTTGCCGCCCCCATCAGCAGCCCTGAGATACAAATTACCTTCTTCATCCTGACAGTCGTTATAATAATTATAAAACAGTTATTAATCAGCGGTCTTTATTCATTATAAAGATAACCAGAAGTTAAAATAAGTAACTGAAAGTCTTGATAAAGTTTCCGGGAACATGCTATCTTAGTAAATCAATGAATTATTCTTCCACCTGCAAAACACAAAAAACTATGCGTGTAATTTAAGCTCCGGCTTACGGGATCTGCGAAGTCAATCAAGTGTGGTTCCGTCAAATAGATAAACTCAAAATAATTTATGATGAAACCCACATGTATCAAATACACAAACACGCATGTATATAATTTTCAACCATGTGGGTTCCATCAGACCTTTAAAATCAAAATTATATACTGATGAAAAAGCTATTTTTTAAAATTCTCCTTTCAGGTTTCATTCTCCTGTTCCTTCCGTTATTGCCAATAAACGGGGATATCTCTCTTCCTTCGCTGGTTAGCGACGGTATGGTTCTTCAGAGGGATACTGAAATAAATATCTGGGGCTGGGGATCTCCGGGAGAGAAAGTAAGGGTGAAATTTGACAGGAAAACCTTCAGTACATTGACTGATCACACCGGGAAATGGATGATAAAAATACCGCCAATGAAGGCTGGAGGGCCGCATTCAATGGAGATCAGGGGCAGGAATACAATTATCATCAAGGATATACTGGCGGGAGATGTCTGGTTCTGTTCAGGTCAGTCAAACATGGTTCTCAACATGGAAAGGGTAAAGGAGAGATATCCTTCCGATATAGCTGCTGCTGATTACCCTCAGATAAGGAACTTCTTCATCCCCACGGTATCAGACGCCACAAGGGAGCATGATGAAGTGCCGCCCGGAAAATGGATTGCCGCATCACCGACAAATGTACTTGGTTTTGGTGCGCTTACATACTTTTTTGCAAGAGACCTGTATGATGAGTACAAGGTTCCGATAGGGATCATAAATTCAAGCGTAGGAGGCACACCGATCGAAGCATGGATAAGTAAAGAGGGATGCAGTGAATTCCCCCTTCTGAGTAAAAGGTCTGCAAACCTGAGAGACACTGCCTGGCTCAACCCGGTTATGAAGACTGCAGCAAAAGCATTGGAAATGATGCAGAAGCCCCCTGAAAATTACCCGCCTGCCGACAGGGGGATCAGCGGACCCATACCCTGGTTCGATAACAGCTATGTTCCTGAAGGATGGAAAAAATTCTGGCTCCCGGGATACTGGGAAGACCAGGGGATAAAGGATCTCGACGGCATCGTCTGGTTCAGAAAAGAAGTTATTGTCCCAGAATCAATGGCCGGCAAACCTGCAAAACTTTTCATGGGGAGAATTGTAGATGCCGACAATGTCTGGGTGAACGGTACTGAGGCAGGAGGAATTACATACCAGTATCCTCCCAGGAGATATGAACTGAAGGAGGAGATACTGAGGCCAGGCAGGAACATTATTGTTGTAAAGGTGACAAACAATTCCGGGAAAGGCGGATTCGTTCCCGATAAACCTTATTTCCTGGTGATCGGGAAAGACAGCATTGACCTGAGGGGGGAATGGCTTTATAAGGTTGGACAGGCATTCAGGACTGCAAGTCCGGTTCCAGGCAGCGGAGTTCAGCGAATTTCAATGCAGGATGAGCCGGCAGGACTTTATAACACAATGGTGGCCCCGCTTGTGAATTACAGGATTAAAGGATTCCTGTGGTACCAGGGCGAAACAAATACATCGCGCCCCAATGAATACTCCGGACTTCTTCGTACTCTTATCACTGACTGGCGGAACAAATGGAACCAGGGACCGCTGCCCTTCCTTTATGTTCAGCTTGCCAACTTCATGGAGGTCCGCTACCTGCCCGCCGAAAGTCAATGGGCCGCTTTAAGGAATAGCCAGCTTAAAGCGTTGTCGGTACCCAACGCTGCTATGGCGGTGACAATTGATGCAGGAGAATGGAATGACATACATCCGCTCGAAAAGAAAGTTGTGGGAGAAAGGCTTGCACTTGCGGCGAAACGACTGGCATACAAAAATGACGCTATTGTTTATTCAGGGCCTATAATAAAATCGGTTACAGGAGAAGGTGATAAACTGATACTTGAATTTGAGCATACCGGAAGCGGTCTTGCAG
>CAZKTX010000102.1:5765-9159 GCA_964555805.1 uncultured Rikenellaceae bacterium | reverse complement strand
CAATCAGCACATATTCAGGCTTCTGCTCGGCGAAAAAGGCATCGACAGCATCCTGTCCGGTTAGGTCGAGTTCCTCCATAGTCCTGAGGATTAGGTTTGTATAGCCCTTCTCCTGCAGGGTCTTTGTAAGCGCCGATCCGACCAACCCGGTATGACCTGCTACATAAATCCTGGAATCTTTTTGCATTTTAATGGGTTTTTTAACCACTGAGTCGCACGGAGTTTTTCACCGGGTAACACGGAGTCAAAAGCCAATGAAACTTCATTTTCATTTTTTTTTACTCTGTGTTCCTCCGTCTTTACTCCGTGTTCCTCCGTGTTTAAATCTTTTTGCTCCGTGGTTAAGTTCTTCGTGGTTAAGTTCTTCTTACTCAAAATAATTAAACGTCTTATACCCCCCGTTCTTTATATGAGTCTCCTTCTTCATCAGCTGTATATCGGAAGTGATCATATCCTCTATCAGCCCGTTGAGATCATATCTCGGCTGCCATCCGAGCTGTGTCCGGGCCTTTGTCGAGTCGCCTATCAGCAGATCCACTTCCGTGGGCCTGTAGTAGTTCCTGTCGATCCTTACCATCACCGGATCATTCTTCATCCTCAGCCTCATCGCATCCAGATACTCCTTGCCCAACCTTTCATTGAAAACTGCTTCATTAATGTTAACCAGTCTTCCCGTCTCGTCTTCCTTCTCTCCCGAGAACTCCAGATCGAGTCCGGCCGCGGCGAATGTCTTAAGTATGAATTCACGGATAGAGGTCGTGACACCTGTTGAAATAACGTAATCATCGGGCTTGTCCTGCTGCAGTATCAGGTACATTGCCCTGATGTAATCCTTTGCATGACCCCAGTCGCGGCGCGACGACAGGTTCCCCATGTAGAGGCACTCCTGCAGTCCGAGGGCTATTCTTGCCATTGCCCTGGATATCTTCCTTGTCACGAAAGTCTCACCCCTGATGGGCGACTCATGGTTGAACAGGATCCCGTTGCTTGCATGCATGCCGTAGGCTTCGCGGTAGTTTACAGTGATCCAGTATGCGTACAGCTTTGCAACTCCGTACGGACTCCTCGGGTAAAATGGTGTTTTTTCAGTCTGCGGCACTTCCTGTACAAGTCCGTAGAGCTCGCTTGTTGAGGCCTGGTAGATACGTGAGTGATTTGCCATTCCAAGCAGTCTCACCGCCTCTAATATCCTGAGTGTTCCTATGCCGTCGGCGTTCGCCGTGTATTCCGGAGTGTCGAAGCTTACCTTCACATGGCTCATTGCAGCAAGGTTGTAGATCTCATCGGGCTTGCATTCCTGGATCACCTTAGTAACATTCATCGAATCAGTCAGGTCGCCGTAGTGAAGTATGAATTCCCTCTTGTCCACATGCGGATCCTGGTACAGATGATCGATCCTTTCAGTGTTGAACATCGAACTGCGCCTCTTTATCCCATGAACCGTGTATCCCTTTTTAAGTAGATACTCGGCCAGATACGCGCCATCCTGTCCTGTTACTCCGGTAATTAGTGCTGTTTTTGACATGTTATCACTTATCTTAAAATTATCATTTGTAATCTATTTTGAACAAGTCATGCCAGTTATGCCAGTTGTGCCAGTCATGCCAGTCATTTTCTATTCTAATGACTTGTACGACCTGCACGACCTGCACGACTTGCACGACCTTTCACAGCCACGTCTCCTTCACCCTCACCTTCACCCTGAACGTATTCGGTATCTCCCTTTCACTAACCATCAGCAGATACCCTCCTCCTCCTGCTCCAGTCAGCTTCCAGGCATCCGCAAGTTCGCTGTACTGGCCGATTATGGTTTCAATTTCCTTGTTTACCATCTTCGGGAACATCCTGATCTGGGAATTGAACGACCCGAGGAATCCTTTGGTGAATTTCCCGTAATCCCCCGAAAGCAGTCCTTCCCAGGCCAGATCGGCCGCATCCGCAAGGCTCTTTACGTTTTCAGTGCTGATATGTGTATCGCTGAGAACATTGTAGCCTTCCGGACGGGGCCAGAGCGTCAGCATATACAACCTGTCCTCGAGCCATTTTATTGTTTCAAGGTCGGAGATTGTTTCAAAGACCGACGGCCAGTAATTACCCCTGTCGAACCAGAACCTGTTGATCCCGGGCATTGTGATGCCTATCGAATCCTGCGATCCGCTGACCTCCCTGGTTCCCGGATCATTGTCGTACCTGAAGAGGGTTTTCGCAAGCTTTTCCGGTTTCTCGAGGGGCAGGTGGTCGTTCCACAGCTCAATTGCCTTTTTCCTTGTAGAGGTGGCCATACCCGAGCGTTCAAGGAATTCAATAGTTGGTTCGAGCGAGGCTGTGATTGCTGCTCCGGCGTGGTATTTAGAAACATAGGGCTGATCGATCCAGGTGCCGGCAAGGTCGATCCTGTAGGGCATAGGTTTAACTGCGCGGAGAGCAGTTGTTGACCGTACCGGCAGGTTGGCATGGGGGATCCTTTTCAGGACCTTGTATTCAACCCCCGTCTCCCTGCAGAGCTGTTCCTTTTCGGGAGTGTGACCGTCTTCATTCACAATGAAGATATCTGGAGCCAGCTTTTTCATGTCTTCAACAAAATCGAGAAGCCCGCTTCCCTTGTTAACACTGACTTTATGCACGCACTTAAGGGCGCTCAGTACATACAGCCTTTCTTCCTCGGAGTTAATTGTTTCGCGGCCCTTGAGTTCCCTGATTGTCTTGTCCGATCCCAGACCGATATACAGATCGCCGAATTGTGAAGCTTCCTGCAAAAATGCAATATGTCCGGAATGCACCATGTCGAAACAACCGGAAACAAAGACTTTCTTATTTTGATTACTCATTGAGATGTAATTGTGATTTTAACAAATATAACGGAAATAGACGGAAAATATTCGGTACGAGGCGCGCGGTACGCGGTACGAGGCTTTATGAAAGTCGTGCAAGTCGTGCAAGTCATGCAAGTCGTGCAAGTCATGCAAGTCGTGCAAGTCCTTATCATCAAAATGACCTGCAGAACATGCAAAACTGGCAGAACTGGCAGAACAAAATTTCTTACCTTTATTCTCAAATGCAAAAAAATGACAGGATATTCAAAGACTACCAATTACGTTCGTTTCAAACGTTACTGCAAGGTTCTCACCCTCCGCGACGACAGGGAACTGATTGAAAAATACAAGGAGGTTCATAAACCCGGGAACACCTGGCCCGAGATCCCGAAGGGCATCCGCGAAGTTGGCATCCTCGATATGGAAATCTATATCCATGGAACAAATCTTTTCATGATAATGGATACAGTTCCCGATTTCGATCACGATAAGGCCATGAAGAAGCTGGCGTCATTGCCCCGGCAGGCAGAGTGGGAGGAATATGTCTCGAAATTTCAGGATGCAGGTGATAAGGAGGCAAC
>CAZKTX010000102.1:4044-5665 GCA_964555805.1 uncultured Rikenellaceae bacterium | reverse complement strand
TCTCACCCGCTCCTCACATGCTTGAACACTATATTCCCCACCGATTTAAAGAAATACTTCGTGTCCGTCCAAACCGGATTCTTTTCGTATGCATCCAGGTACCTGTTTTCCGAAGCCTGGATCTCATCCAGGTCCTTCGGCATGTCGGCGTAAAAAGGAGGGATCAGTCCTGGTTTGTGTCTGATACGGCGTTGCCGGAGTTCGGGGCTGTACAGTTCAAAATAATGCCTGCTCAACGGCCTGACTCCAACAAGCTTCATATTGCCCTTGAAGAAGTTGATCAGCATGGGAAGTTCATCCAGCCAGATCTTCCTGCTCAGAGCCCCCCACGATGTTATCCTGAAGTCATCCTGGAACTTTCCCCCTTCCTGAAGATCATACTGTTTGTAAATATAATCCTGGATGTATTCCGAGTAGGGATGCATTGTGCGCAGCTTGTAAACCTTTATAATATCGCCGTTCCTGCCGATCCTTGGAAGAGCTATAAGCGGACCGTAATTGATGCCGTTCATGGGAATGGGTTTAGCTATTCTTGTAGCTTCGATATAAAGCATATCACCGATGAATGATTCCTGGTCGATCATGAAGCCTGCCCTTGAAAGCCTGCCCAGCGCCTCCGCCCTCGAGTATACCTTGTTAAGGTCGTGGGTTATCATCTTGTATAGTCCCCTTGTGAACTTCAACTTCGGCATTATCCTCTTTAAAACAAAATCGAATGAGTAATAAATGTAGTTCAGCACCGGCGGGAACTTCCTCAGTATCCTCGTTTTTCTCTGATCCTTTGTCTCGACACAGCAAAGGAAATTTCCTTCATCCCTGAGTTTAAGGTTGACCTCGTCAAGGAAATCATTGAGCTTGATTATGTCATTGATCCTCTTCAGGTTGATTATATAATCGTATTGTTCTTCAGGAAGACTGGAGATATTGAATATTGTAGTTGTCGAAAGGACTGCCGTCATACCGTTCAGTTTCCCGCCGCACATCCTTATTATTTCCCGGGCGGCATCCGGACCGCTTTCCTTCTCTATCGCAAGCAATACCCGAGGATTGATAACCTCGGGTTCCCTTTTTGTCTTGCCGTTTTGGGCAGCCTTCGCCACAAGCTCCTGTTCCGATTTCCTCTGTGTCTCCTTGTAATCCCTGTAATTCTCGTAATCCTGGATGTGAGCCTTTTTATAGGCTATGTAAAAGCTTCCGACAATCAGCTCGATTATGGTTGCAATAGCCACAGTGCCGAGGACAACAGTCCTTGAATAGGCATATGCCCTTATTGAGTACATAAGCAAGGCAATGATTGCAAGCGCAATTATATTGCTTGTAAGAACCCTGTCGAACAGCGAAGTGTAGTTGACAACCTTGCCGCTGCCGATCTTGCCGTTAAGAAGCGCAACGATGATCCAGATAAGAGTCAGACCGGCAAAAAACAGCGCATGGGAGGGAAGATAGCCTTTCAGCCCTGAAGGCTTGAACGACATCGCTATCAGGAATGATATTGCAAGTATAAGAATATCAATCGAAAGTGTAGCTACACGGAATTTCAGGATCTTCATCTGACTTTACAATACCAGATATCAAAATAAGGCCTTTTTTCCGAAAAGCGAAAAGAAATTTTGACGAAAAA
>CAZKTX010000102.1:0-3944 GCA_964555805.1 uncultured Rikenellaceae bacterium | reverse complement strand
AATCAAAACCCGAACGTCGCCCCAATATTAACAGTATTCTTTTTACCATAGAAGTACTCCGGACTCCATCGGCTATCCCCGCTGACATCCGAATTTACAAAACTTCCCCACACATAAAGGTCGTTAATAACCTGGTAAGAGGCTCTCAGCCCGGCTACCCTGCTGTCCCATTCAACAGACGCCAGCGGCGGATTCCCCACCCTCGGGGTGCCAAGCTCTGTGTAATCCGGACCGCGAACGGCATAGGTTAACCATGCTCCGATATTCAATGTGCGGACAGGCTTATACTCGATTGCGAAATACAACTCCCTGGAATTATCCCTTAAATAATGCCCCAGGTTGTAGTTCTGAGTCTCATAAGTGAGTGTAGGCACATAATGCTGGTAGGAGAGAGGGTATGAATATGTAAATTCAGTTGTGAACGACAGGTTCTGAACCGGCATGTTGCTTAACCTGAACCCGGCCTTCCAACTGAAGAAATTCCACTCATCGTCCTTACCGAACCTCGCCACCGACAGCTCGTCGATGAACAACGTTGCATATAAATGCAGATTCCGGATGTTCCGCGAGCTTATATCGATGAAAGTCTGGGAGTTCATGTTGTCGACACCCGATGTCATTGAATGGTCGACCGATTTGTAGAAGAACAGTGGGAACATGTAAACCGGACTGAAATGCCTGTCGGTGTAAACTATGCTGTTTCCTGCCGAGATATTCAGGTTTCTGACCGGAGTGAATGTGAACATGTTGGCAGCGATAAATTTCTTATGGTATACCTCGCGGTAATCGAGCCCGTAGCTGTTGCTCACCCAGTACGACCGCGAACTGTCGGTTACCATTGAGTTGAGCCATCCGTGAAAATAGTTGAATTCGAACCATCTGACTGGTTTGAGGTTGATCCTGAACTGGAAGAATGTCGGATTGTTTCCTCCGAAAATATTCGCACCGTTGTAGTTGGTTCCCCACTGCTGGCGGTCCTTTACAAACCCGGCGGATCCCCAGCTCCACGACCTTGTGATACCGGCCTGCATCTCGCTCCAGTCGGTGGAGCCCTTGACATGACCACCCTCACGCTTTGTAAGGTACTGCGGCCGCCCAAGCAAAGGCTTTTCATGATTATCCCGCAGGGAAGCATAGAACCCCCATTTCCCTACATACGCCCTTGCCTCCCCGAAATTCCGGGCATAAGTTGCCCTGCCGTCGGAGTTAAAAAATGCTTCCCCTCCAAGGATTGGGTTTATTGTCAGCGAAAAAAGTGAATCCTGGTAATAAAAAAAATCCCTCTTAAGTCTTAAAGTTTTCCCGGTAGTGAAATCTTCTTCCCCTTCACGCCACAAAAAAGTCATGCGGTCCTGGCTGAAGAGGACTGTTTCTTTCCTGAAGTCCAGCAGATAGAAATCCAGTTCCTTCTGTTGCCTGGAGTTAAGCCCTTCCCGCTGCTGATCGGCTTCATCAAGTTTTTTCGCAATGTAAAGTCTTGAATATGGTTTAACCGCGGAATTGAGTTCAATAACCTGCATTGAGGCCAGCTCGTCGAGGAACTCATAAACACCTGTATTCACTACAGGATGGGGGACTTCCTGGGAAAAGAGTTGAATTTGATTGAAAATGCTCAGGCAGAATACTAATAGAAGAAATGGTTTTCTCATTAAATGTTCAATCAGTCATTATGCAATGGCAAATATAAGGAATAATGGCAAATTCTTTTTTAACCACAGAGTAACACAGAATTTAACCACGGAGTAAAACGGAGTTTAACCGCGGAGTAACGCGGAGAAAAAGTGAGTGATACGGTTTTATTCTTGCTAACAATGAAGCTCCGTTCTTAACTCCGTGGTTGCGCGAAGCACAACCGTGGTTAAAGAGGTCAACTTGTAACCAGAAGGCTGCTTCTCTTAATCCTAAAATTCCTACATTTGCCGGCAAAGCACCAGTCCGATGAAATTGTACAAGCTCTTCGTTCAACTATCTCACTCCAGCTTCAGTTTTCTTAAGCGCCTGACAAGTTTTCTTGATGCTTTCCATTCAGGCTTCTGGCTGGGTGTGTTGGGCAAGAAGGCCCTTGATCATTCCGACGAGATCCACTATAGCACAAATACAACTTATGTGGTAGATGAATACAATGAGAAGGGATTATATGACTGGGAAAATTATATCGTTGAAACACATTTTACTGATGTAAAAACAGTAATGCTCATTGCTGCCGGCGGAGGAAGGGAAGTTCTGGGGCTAAGCAGGATGGGTTTCAGGGTTGAGGGATACGAATGCAATCCGGTGCTTGTTGAATATGGCAACAGGCTTCTGCAAAAGAACAGGATTGATAGCAGGATCACTCATCTGACCAGGAACACAGTTCCTTCGGAAGTCAGACAGTATGATGCAGTCATCATCGGCTGGGGAGCATATTCCCATATCAAGGGAGGCAAGTCGAGGATTCAGTTCCTTAAGAACCTGTATCCGTTCATGCATCCGGGAAGCAGGTTGATTGTATCATTTATATGGGTTAAGGAAAGAAACAGAAGAGACAGAATGATACAGAGAGTATCAGGTTTCTTTGGTTTGTTTTGCAGGGGGGAGAGATCGGAGCAGGGCGATAAACTGGTCCCTAATTATATGCATTATTTCATGGAGGACGAGATCAGGACTGAATTTACACAGGCCGGATTCAGGGTGGTCGATTATGATGAAGTCAGACATGGATTTATAATAGGGGAGAAATCATAATAAAAAAGAGCGCCGATCAGCGCTCTTTTTATTATATTATCAGTTTGGTGCAGGGAACTTTTAGTTTCCGCTGATCAGCTAATTGAACGGTTTGTCATCGAAGGGACTTATAAAAGGAGCATCATTGCCCTTGCTTCCGCTGCCCCTGGGCATCATTGGGTTTGGCGGAACATGTGTCATCATGACGAGGGATATCGAGTTATCGATGCTTATAACACTAATCTCAGGCTTTTTATAATGCTTTTTAGGAGCCATTAGTTATCTGTTGTTTTAAGCAAATTGCGGAGTACCGCTATCTTAAACAGGTTACAAATATAATTTATTATTCAATATTAGCAAAAAATCTTTAAATCCTTAAAAAAATCTAAATTTTTTAAGTGGCTGTAATTCTCTTGTTTAGCAAAATAATCAACGCGACAAAGGATCAAATTCAATTATGTAGATGTAAATGATCATCTTATCACTATCCTGCCGGTGAAACGCAGGAGTCCTGAACTGATCTCCACAATGTAAATCCCCGGCCTGTCCGGTTCCTTAAACTGAATAAGAGAGTCCTTGCTGAACAGCTGTTTGCGGTGAATATTAAGCACAGTACCGGTTACACTCATAATTTTTACAGTTCCGCTTAGTCCTTCCCATTCATCGGAGATTGTTCTTATATTGATCATGTCAAAAGCATTATAGATTTGAAACTGATCAACATCTGGCTCATCTGCAGCTGCCTTGTTCGTATTTTTCTCGACTGACAGTACAAACCTGTCTGCAACCAGTTCACCCGAAGCATCAAAAGTGTAGTCCGGAGTTGTTATCAGGTTAATTGTGAGATTGGTTGCCTTGTCGATTAGAAGGACCCTGTATTCCTCAAGTCCCTGGATTTGTAGGGCATTGATAGCGTATTTCCCGGTTTTATTCTTGCCGAGGTGCAGGCAAAGAGGGATTTTGGTTCCAACTTCAGGAAAGGGAAGTCCGTTGATTATCATATTCACCTTGCCATTCAAGGAAGTTATTGAAGGGCCACTGGATTTGACATTCAATTTGACGGCATCGAAATCCAGGTCAACTTCTGCCTTTGCATTATTGTCAAATCGAATCACAGTCTCATCCGATTTGCCATTCTCTGAAACTGCCAGCCGGATAAGCGCCAGCGATTCATCAGAACCTTTGTATCTTGGAGTTGAATTGTGCTCCCTTGCTGAAAGCGGGATCTTGAATGAATTCCC
>CAZKTX010000101.1:0-9309 GCA_964555805.1 uncultured Rikenellaceae bacterium | reverse complement strand
AGGTTCAGATTTCCACCGTAAAACAGCCTGTCCTTAAAAGGAGGAACTTCCGGCTGTACAGTTTGTCCTGCAGCAGAAAACCCTGAAGCCGAAACAATTAAAATCAGCAGAAATCCAAGGCTTATCTGCCTGAATGACATAAAGTTTTTTATGGAGCCAGGTATCATAAAACTATTTTGTAACTTTACATTAAAGGCATACAAATTAACTAAAAAATCCAATTCATTAACCACAGGATATGAATATCATTATAAACGGAGGTTCCCGGGGAATAGGCAGGGAAGTTGCCCTTCTTTTTGCTGCTGAGAGGGATAATCAGATTATTGTTACAGGAAGGGATGAGCAAAGGCTCAGGTTACTTCAGCTTGAATGCCCTCACGGGAATCTGTCAGTAATCCAGGCTGATATTTCTGATCTGTCTGGAGAGATTGAAGTTTTAAAACATCAGATTTACAATCGTTTCAGCAAAGTCGACATACTTATAAACATGGCCGGTCACCTTGTGACGGGAGATTTCCTTAACCTTTCGGAGGAGGACTCCAGGAATATGATTGAAACCAACTTTTTCGGTCCGGCAGCTTTTATAAAGCTTTCAGCTCCTTTAATGCCGCCGGGATCACACATTGTAAATATATCGAGCATGGGAGGATTCCAGGGAAGTTCCAAATACAGGGGTCTCTCGGTTTACAGCGCTTCAAAGGCAGCTATCTCATGCCTGAGCGAGTGTCTGGCAGGCGAATTCAGCGGGTTGGGAATAAGTGTGAACTGCCTCGCCCTGGGATCGGTGCAGACAGAAATGTTTGAGAACGCATTTCCCGGGTTTAATGCTCAGATGAGTCCTGAAGAAATGGCCGGTTTCATTGTCTGGTTTGCCTCCAACGGGCACAAATTCTTCAACGGAAAAGTTCTTCCCGTTGCTGTAAACAACCCTTAGTATTGAGAAATCCCAATCTTCCCATCCAGGGCAAGCAATCCATTGAAGGCCAGAGCCCTTATTTCATCCTCACCCGGATACACAACAACTTTGGCGATGAATTCCACCTTGCTCCTGATTCTTTCAACATGTGAATCCTGATATGCAAGTCCGCCCGTTAGAATGATTGCATCAACCTTACCATCGAGTACGGCTGCCATGGAGCCTATTTCCTTTACAATCTGGTAGGCAAGGGCTTCCGCTATTAGAGCAGCCATTTTATCTCCGGCATCCGCCAGTTCACACACCTGTTTGAAATTATTGGTTCCAAGGTAGGCAAGCATTCCTCCCTTACCTGTAATCATCTGCTTAAGTTCATCATATGAATATTTTCCACTGAAGCAAAGATCTATCAGCTGCCTTGCAGGCAGACCGCCTGAACGTTCCGGAGAGAAAGGTCCGTCGCCGTGAAGGGCATTATTGACATCCACAACTTTCCCTTTTCTATGTGCCCCAACGCTTATGCCTCCTCCCATATGTGCCACAACAAGATTCAGTTCCTCATAATTCCTGCCTGCAGCAGAAGCATATAAACGTGAAACAGCTTTCTGATTCAGGGCATGGAAAATGGATACACGCTCTATCGTCGGATGACCTGAAATCCTTGCCACCGGAAGAAGTTCATCAACAACTACCGGATCGACAATGAATGCTCTGGCTCCAGGGAGTTGAGAAGCTATGTCGGAGGCAATCAGTCCTCCCAGATTGCTCGCATGTTCTCCCCTTGCCGCTTCAACAAGATCGTCCCTGAGTTTCTGATTAACCTCATATATCCCTGACTCAATTGGCTTTACAACTCCTCCCCTTCCGACAACTGCAGAAATAGAATTCAAACTGATATTCCTGGTTGTCAGTTCCTCCATTATCAGGTCTTTTCTGTAATGAAACTGATCGGCAATCCTTGGGAAGCCGGCAAGGTCTTCCGGCAAATGCCTGAGGGTTTTCTCAAACAAGATTTCATCCTCTTCGAAGAGCGCAAACTTAGTTGAAGTTGAACCTGGGTTGATTGCCAATATTAGCCTCTTAGACATATAATTATAAGTTGAAATTTTACTGCCAAAAAACCTGTTCTCATGCCATCAGACAGGCAAGCGCGATGCAGTAGAATTTAGACATCTCGCTTTCGCTCCTCGACATTACTATAACAGGCTTTTCAGTACCGCGGATCAATCCTGCAAGTTCTCCTCCGGCGAAAAGCATCAGTCCCTTGTAAAAAGGATTTGAGGATTCAAGCGACGGAAAAAGCAGAATATCTGCATCACCATTGACAGGAGTTTCCACTCCCTTGATGTCTACGCTTTTCTTATCGCATGCAAGAAAAAGATCAAGAGGACCGTCCATTATGCAGTCCGGGAAAAGACCCTCCTTTGCCATTTGGAGCATAAGACCGTAATCGTGGTTGCTTGAAAAGTGGCGGCTGGGCTTTTCCGTCGCAGATAAAAGGGCTATCCTGGGCTTCCCGATACCGAACTTCCCGGCCATCTCCAGGGCGTATTTTGCCATTGCTGCCTTTTGCTCAAGCGATGGTACAGGTATTACTGCTGTATCAGTGATAAACAGCAATTTATGATATAAAGGAATCTGGATTGCACAGACGTAACTAAGGACTGCTCCGGGTATCATAAGTCCCTCTTTTTTATCCATAACTGCCTTAAGGAATTTATCAGTACCGACAAGCCCTTTCATGGCTATATCAGCATCGCCCGAGCGGGTCATCAGGACAGCCTGATGAGCGGCTTCCGATTCATCAGGCGATTCCACTATTGAAAAAAGAGAAGAATCAATACCGGCCTTCCGGCAGATATTCTTTATCTCAATTGGCTGCCCGATAAGAATGGCATCAATAAGACCGTAACTTGATGCTTTATGGATTGCTCCTATTGTATTTGCATCCTGGGCCCAGGCTACGGCGATCCGATGCTTACGGTGAAACGAAAGCACCCTTTCAACCATCTGGTCCAGCGTGCGGATCATGACACTACTATTTGGTTGATGCAGCGGCAAGCAGTATGCTGTCGTACTTGGCCTGTTCCGAATCTGATCTTGATGTTAATACAATCGGGACCTTTGCGCCCAGGATCATTGAAGCAACCTTGGCCTGAGCAAAGAAAACGAGGGACTTATAGAGAACATTACCCACTTCGATGTCGGGCATGAGCAGAAGGTCAGTATCTCCGGCAACCTCGCTCTTTATTCCCTTATGCTGCGCGCTCTCGAGGCTCACTGCATTATCAAATGCAAGAGGACCGTCAATAATACAGTTCCGGATTTGTTCCCTCTGATTCATCTTCGACAGCAGAGCGGCATGAAGTGTCGCCTCCATATTCTCATTAACCATTTCAACCGCTCCCAGGACTGCCACTTTCGGCATCACATATCCAAGACGGTTAAGGAAAGAAACTGAATTGTTAACAATTGCAATCTTATCCTTGAGATTAGGAGCTATATTCATTGCCACATCAGTTACTCCGATGAGTTTATGGTATGTGCCGACCTCGAACAGGGCGATATGCGAAAGCAGGCTTCCGGTTCTAAGGCCCCATTCCTTGTTAAGGACAGCTTTAAGCAGAGTGGATGTGCCTACCTTGCCTTTCATGAGAATGTCGGCCTGCCTCGCGCTCAGCATCCTCACTGATTTTTCGACAGCTTTATCGATATCAGGTTCATGAACTACAGAGAGCTCTGAGATATCATATCCTAATTCGGAACATATACTCCTTATTCCATCGTTGTCGCCGATGAAAACCGGCTCAATGATTCCATCCTTCCATGCCCTCAGAACCGCTCCGAGGGAATGTTGGTCCTGGGCGACGGCAAGAACCAGTTTCCTGACTGGTTTTCCTGCCACCACATCTTTCAGGTCGGACATGCTTTTTAGAACCATAAAATAGTAGTTATTAGTTGGTTATTATACCGTATGGTGCTCCACTATATACCTGGTATCCATTGCTATCACAAGCTCCTCGTCGGTTGTGATTGTCATCACAGTGGCCTTTGATCCCTCCTTTGAAATAATTTTATCCCTGCCCTTGACTCCGGCATTTGCTTCGCGGTCAAATTCAATACCCAGGGCTTCCATATCGGAACAGATCATTGCTCTCATTTTATGATCATTCTCTCCCACTCCACCGGTAAATAAAAGCAGGTCGAGTCCGTTGAGTACAGCATAATAGGAGCCAATGAACTTTCTGACCTTATATGCATACATATTGAGGGCAAGAAGAGCCTTTTCATTTCCTTCGGCAGCAGCCACCTCCAGATCGCGCATATCGGAAGAAAGGCCCGATATTCCTGCAACTCCGCTCTTCTTGTTTATAAGATTATTTACGCCGGTAACATTCAGGTGTTCCTTATCTGCAATATATATCAACACTCCGGCATCGATCTCACCTGTCCTGGTTCCCATTATAAGCCCGTCGACCGGGGTGAATCCCATCGAAGTATCAATCGACCTTCCGTTCTGAATGGCTGTTATTGAAGCCCCGTTGCCAAGATGGCAGGTAATGATCTTCAGCTTTTTAACATCCTTGCCAAGCAATCCGGCTGCTTTTGAAGCCACAAATTTGTGGCTTGTGCCGTGATACCCGTATTTTCTTATCCTGTATTTCTCATAATACTCGTAAGGGAGTGCATACATGAAAGCATAATCAGGCATAGTCTGATGGAAGGAGGTGTCGAAAACGGCAACCTGGGGTACACCTGGAATAAGTTTCTCAACCGACAGAATTCCCTTAAGGTTGGCCGGATTGTGAAGCGGTGCAAGCTCAATGTTGATCTCAACCTGCTTTTTAACCTCATTGTCAATAAGTACACTCTCCTTGTAACTCTCTCCGCCGTTCACAACACGATGACCCACTGCCTTTATTTCAGTAATATCTTTTATGACTCCGTGTTTTGGATCGGTCAGCGCCGACATCACCATATTAATTCCCAGGGTATGATCAGGAATATCACTTATAACCTTATACAGTTCTTTACCAGTCGGTTTGTGAGTCAGGATACTGTCGTTCAATCCAATACGCTCTATCAGACCTTTTGCAAGCATCTGGGTTGTTTCGGCCATCTCAAACAGCTGGTATTTGATCGAGGAACTGCCGCAATTCAGAACAAGAACAATCATATTAGTGTCTTTAAATTTATAACTGAATAATACTATTTCTTTGCGGCAGCCTGATTAGCGGTGATTGCTATCATACTGACAATATCGCTTACAGAACACCCTCTTGACAGGTCGTTTATGGGCGCAGCCATTCCCTGCAGGATTGGGCCTATGGCTTCCGCTTTTGCCAGTCGCTGCACCAGTTTATAGGCGATATTTCCGCAATTAAGGTCAGGGAAGACCAGAACATTTGCCTGACCTGCGATCTGGCTTCCGGAGGCCTTTTTCTGCCCAATGGCTTCAACAAGAGCTGCATCACCCTGAAGCTCGCCGTCAATCATCATATCAGGAGCCATTTCCCTTGCTATTTTAGTTGCACTTACAACCTTGTCCACCAGGGCATGCCTGGCGCTTCCCTTTGTGGAGAAGCTCAATAATGCAATCTTAGGCTCGAATCCGCATATCGCCCTTGCAGTCTGCCCTGCTGCCACTGCTATCTCGGCCAGTTCCCTGTCAGTCGGATCGGGATGCACTGCACCATCGGCAAATACAATGACACCGTCTTTTCCGAAACTCTTGTCCTGAAGTATCATTACAAATGCACCTGAGACCACTGAAATACCAGGTGCAGTCTTGACATACTGAAAAGCCGGACGCAACACATCGCCTGTGGCATGATCAGCTCCCGACACCTCGCCGTCGGCATCACCGTTCTTGATCATCAGCACGCCCAGATAAAGCGGATCCTCGATAAGTTTCGCTGCTTCTTCCCTCGTAAGTCCCTTGCTCTTCCTTAACTCAACCATCATATCGATGTAGTGTTCTTTCTTGCCGTGCGATACAGGATCAACAATCACAGCCCGGCTGAGATTCTTTAATCCGAACTGTTCAGCTTTCGATGAAATGTCCTTCGGATCGCCTATAAGAATTATCTGTGCAAGGCCTTCGGCTATTGCAATATCGGCAGCTTTCAGGTTCCTCTCCTCATAACCTTCAGGCAGAACTATGCGTTTGTTGAATTTTTTGGCGTTCAGTTTGATTTGATCAATTAGTTCCATTGTATATCAGTAAGTTAAAAATTAACACATAATGCTCTAAAAGTAGAAAAAAAAATCCCTGCTTACCAAGTGAATCAGATGATTATTTTCAGATTGGTTTTCAACTGAAAAAAAACATTAAGGAAGTAACCCGTTTCAGATTAGAAATAAAATCATTTTTTAAATTTGCGGATCAAAAATGTAATTTACATGGAGTTTCCGGTTGAAAAATTTAATTCGCTAAGAGCCTCTCTTGAGGGCGATCTCAAATACGACAAGGTAAGCAGGGTAATATATGCCACAGATGCATCGGACTACAGGGAAGAACCTGTAGCAGTAGCCTGGCCGCGTAACGCGTCTGACATAAAGAAAATTCTCAGTTTTGCGTCCCGGGAGAAGATCGGGGTCACGCTGAGGGCGGCCGGAACATCGCTGGCGGGACAGGTTGTGAGTTCAGGAATAATAGTGGATATATCAAGGTATATGAACCGCATTCTTGAGGTCAACAGGGAGGAGCATTGGGTAAGGGTTGAACCGGGGGTCGTCCTTGACGAACTGAACATGTACCTTAAGCCGTTAGGGCTCTTTTTCGGCCCCGAAACTTCAACTTCAAGCAGATGCAACATGGGTGGCATGCTTGGAAATAATTCATGCGGCTCCCACTCTCTTGTCTATGGTTCCACAAGGGAACACACACTGGAGATAAAGGCTCTCCTGAGCGACGGAAGCGAAACCACATTCGGTCCGGCAGACAAGGATACATTTGAACGGAAATGTTCGCTTGACGATCTGGAAGGCAAAATATACAGGCATATAAGGGATATGCTTGCCAATCCCGTCAACCAGAAATCTATAAGGGAGGGATATCCCGATCCGCGAATACCAAGACGGAACACGGGATACGCCCTCGATCTGCTTCTGGATTCAGAGATCTTTGACAGCAATTCGGGTAAAACATTCAATTTCTGCAAGCTGCTGGCCGGATCGGAAGGTACGCTTGCAGTTTCCACCGAAATAAAGTTAAATGCGGTTCCTCTTCCCCCGGCATTCAAAACACTTGTTTGCGTTCACCACAGGCAAAGGGAGGAAGCATTCCGGGCCAATCTGGTTGCCCTGAGGTTCAAACCCACAGCCGTTGAACTTACAGACGACAGGATACTTGAGCTCACAAAGGAAAACCTGAGTCAGCGCAATAACCGCTTCTTCATTGAAGGTGATCCGGGCGCCATAATGATGGTTGAGTTTGCAAGGAACACAAAGGAAGATGTTGAATCAGTTACATCGGAGCTGATCAATGCACTCAAGTCTGAAGGTTACGGATATGCCTACCCTGTGCTGAGAGGCAGTGATATGTCGAAGGCATGGGAACTCCGGAAAGCCGGACTTGGCGTTCTCGGTAATATGAAGGGTGACGGGAGGACTGTCTCTTTGGTTGAAGACACATCTGTAAGGGTTGAAGATCTTCCGGCATATATGGATGATTTTGCAAAGCTGCTGGCCGCCCATGGCAAAAATTCGGTATATCATGCCCATATAGGAACAGGCGAACTGCATATCCGGCCTGTTCTCAATCTAAAGGATCCGGCGGATGTTGAGCTTTTCAGGACAATCGGTCTCGAAACGGCACAGCTCGTTAAAAAATACAGAGGCTCATTAAGCGGGGAACATGGCGACGGAAGACTTAGGGGAGAATTTATTCCCCTTATACTGGGAGAAGAAAACTACAGGCTTCTCAAAGATCTCAAGGCAGCGTGGGATCCGGATAATATCCTGAATCCGGGTAAAATAGTCGATACTCCCCTGATGAACACATTCTTCAGGTACGAACCCGGTACAATCACCCCTCAGATTGAGACAATATATGATTTCTCATCCACTGACGGAATTATAAGGGCTGCTGAAAAGTGCAACGGAACGGGTGATTGCCGCAAGTCGTTGAAGATAGGAGGCACAATGTGCCCAACATTCATGGCAACGATGGACGAAGACAAGTGCACAAGGGCCAGGGCTAATGTGCTCAGGGAATTCCTGAGCATGAGAAACGGAGATCCCTGGGACCACAAGGAGATTTATGATATTCTCGACCTGTGCATCGGATGTAAAGGATGCAAGGCCGAATGCCCTTCGGGTGTCGACATAGCCAAGCTTAAATCGGAATTCCTGCAGCACTGGTACGACAGGCACGGAATCCCGCTTCGGACAAGGCTTATCGCCTACATAACGACATTTAACAGCATGGGCTCGCTTGTACCCTCAATCTACAACTTCTTCCTGAAGAACAAGCTGTTTTCGGGTCTGCTCAAAAAGACGATAGGATTTGCCAGTGAAAGGTCCATACCTCTCCTTTTCAGAACCACACTTAGAAAATGGCTGAGGCTTAACCTTGGATCACTCAATCCGTCAAATCCTGCGGGAACAGTATGCCTGTTTGTTGATGAATTCACCAATTACAACGATACGGAAGCCGGCATTGCCGCTGTAAGGCTCCTTACTTCACTTAACTACAGGGTAATCACCGCTCAGCACGACCTGAGTGCCAGGACTTTCATCTCGAAAGGATTGCTTAGAAAGGCAAAAAAGATAGCAATCAGCAATATAAATGCATTTTCTGATATAATAAATTACGAAACCCCGCTTGTCGGCATAGAACCTTCTGCGATTCTCGGATTTCGCGATGAGTATCCCGATCTGGCAGGCAACGGATTAAAGGAAAAAGCACTGAAAATTGCGAAGAACTGCTATATGGTCGACGAATTCATTTCGAGGGAATTCAAAGCCGGCAGGATCAAAACCGAATCTTTTACAGATAAAGGCCTCACTATTCTGCTTCACGCGCACTGTCAGCAGAAAGCCATATCCTCATCGGCCTGTTCAATTGAAATGCTTTCGATACCTGCAAATTACAAGGTTACAGAAATACGTTCAGGCTGTTGCGGAATGGCCGGTTCATTCGGATATGAAAAGGAGCATTTCGAACTTTCGAATAAAATCGGAGAACTTGTTCTTTTTCCTGAAATCAGGAACAGCGGAAGAGAAGTTCAGATTGCCGCACCGGGAACAAGCTGCAGGCACCACATCAAGGACGGAACCGGAAGAACGGCCAAACCGCCGGTTGTCATACTGTACGAAGCCCTAAGGAAGCAAACCAGCTGAAAGGGTTATTGCTGTTCAAGGGTCAAGGTTCAAAGTTGCTGGTTACT
>CAZKTX010000100.1:2943-9331 GCA_964555805.1 uncultured Rikenellaceae bacterium | reverse complement strand
ATTCACCACGGATTTCACGGTCCCGATAGCTATCGGGATCACGGATAAAATCACGGATGTTATTATTTGAGACAATCCGTGCATTACCCGTGTTCTCCGTGAAGTCAGTGGTAAAATCAGAGCCATTAATTCACCACGGATTTCACGGGTTTCACGGATAAAAACACAGATTTTATTATTTGAGACAATCCGTGTACTACCCGTGTTCTCCATGAAGTTAGTGGTAAAATCAGACAAATCCATTATAATTTCCGGCAGCCTTCCGGTGTAACCTTATTTGTAAGGATCAGAATACAAGTCCGATTCTGAATGACAGTATTTTGTGCGATACAAGGTCCCATGGCTGGTTTCCGATATCCCTGGTTGCATCGAGGAAGTTGTTTTCAAAACCGATACCCATTACAAGGCTGTTGCTTGCTGCCAGAGGGTATTCCACGCCGGCCGTGATGTGCCAGCCCAGATTGATTTTTCTCAATTCAGCCATCGCGTTGTCGCTTCTGATGTTAAGGGAAGGAATTGCCGCCGTTCCAAGGACAAGTATTTTAGGATCGAATCCGAGGTCGGCGAATACCTTTCCATAGCCAAACTGATCAGTTTCGAGCTTTACACCCAGCGGAACGCTGATGTAATTGACCCTGTAGATTACTGGTTCATAAGCATCAACAATAACTATTTCGCGGTCAAAATTCCTTATCTCGAAGCTTGTGGGTTCATTGCAGATCAGTCTTCCGCCGGCATTTATTATCTTGATTCCGGATGAAAATGAATAGTTGGAGCCAAAATAGCTGTTGTAAGTAAGGCCGAAGCTGAATCCAGGCACCGGACCGTCATTCCGGACATCGTAGCTGCGGGTTGTGAACCAGCTGAGCAGGGGATCGAAATGGATGCCCAGCTTCAGATATTGGCGGGAAGCTTCCCTGTTGTACCAGGGACCGTACGACTGCCGGGGCTGACCGGCCCTTGGATTATCGAAAATCCCTGAATATCTGGGGGCCTGCCTGCTTGCAGGACGGTAAACCGTCTGGGCTTCAAGGCAGTTGGTCATAAGTAACAGGGAAACAGCGGTAAGCGCTAAAAATGCTGGATATTTAATTATGTTTTTCATTGCCTTAAGGGAATAATCTGATCATCACTATGGCATTTAAATTATGTCTCTTAAAGCGGATTGCAAATATTGAGCCAAAAGAAGACACTTTACCATTACGAGGGTTGTGCGAAGTACACCATATTTTCATTTTATTATTGATGGTATTTTGTTAACTTTATGCACAACACCTTGGATTTCTTATGTCAATCTGTGAGTTAATATTGATAAAATCATGAAAAGCAACTTTAAGACACTTTTCTTTCTTACGGTTCTCACCGTTCTATTTGTTCTGGTGGGAAGCCTGATAGGCGGGGCAAGGGGAGCGGTTATCGCGTTTATTCTTGCACTTGTGATGAATCTGTTCACTTACTGGTTCAGTGATAAGATTGTGCTAAAGAGATATTCAGCCAGGGAAGTTACAAGGTCCGAAAACTCCCGTTTATACAATATAGTTGAGGAACTGGCTGCGAAGGCGAACCTTCCGATGCCAAAGGTATATGTAGTCCCTGACCGGACACCCAATGCCTTTGCAACAGGAAGAAACCCGTCGCATGCTGCAGTTGCTGCGACGGAAGGGATTCTTCAGCTGCTTGATGACGAAGAGCTGGCGGGAGTGATGGCTCATGAACTGACGCATGTGAAAAACAGGGATACACTTACAAGTACCGTTGTCGCTTCGATTGTGGGTGCAATAACAATGGTTGGGCAGATGGGAAGGTACAGCGCAGCTTCAAGAAACAGGAATCCGCTTATGCTGATTTTAATCCTGCTTGCCCCGATTGCTGCAATGCTTATAAGGATGGCGGTATCGAGGGTCAGGGAGTATGCGGCGGATGAGGGCGGGGCAAAGATCTCCGGTAAGCCTCTGGGACTGGCCAATGCCTTAAGCAAACTGAGCCAGGGAGTCACACGGAATCCGATAAGCAGGGGTAATCCTGCCGACAGTCATTTGTTTATTGTAAATCCGTTTCTGGGAGGGTTACAGTCATTGATGAGCACTCATCCGCCCATGACTGAAAGAGTCAGGAGGCTGAAGGAGATGAAGGTGGAATATTGAACCGGTTTTAAAGGTCTGACAGTCTCCTTTGACAACATTCCGCAGTGGAATTGGAATATTGATATTTCTGTGGTTCACTGGATTATCCTGTGGTATTGCCTTTGCCCTACGTTTCATGCATGCAATGTCGCAAGGCGGTATTGAAATCGGTTTTTACTCGGAGATAGCGCAGCTTATTGCAGCTCGGACAATAAAAGGAGCTACCCGTCTTATAATCGAAACCAGTAACCACCCCGAAAGGGAAATTGACAGGGTTACAACACCCCAGGGAATCACAATTTCGGGATTAAATGAAATGGAGTATCAGGGTTTTATTCCGGCAGTAATACGCGGATTGATAACATCTTTCAACAAACTTGAAAACCTGGCTGTTAAATCCAATAAACCAGGGTAAGAATATACGGTTACTTTAGGGCATGTGCCCGTCGCCCTGGACACATTCCGCCGGAAATACCAACATTTTTATATTTATCCTCAATTCATGAGATTAACTCCGGCGTCAAGTGGTCAATTTGTAATGATGGTTTGTGGTCAAGATCGCCCCGCTTTTCAATTGATAACCAAGTATTATGAATACAGTAATTTTACCGTTTGATACCAATAAAAGAGGGCTTCGCCCTGAGCAACGAATTTAAGTCGTTTATTAAGGATGTTATAATCTGGATGGGTTATTAAATAATCAGAAAGCGGGATATGGGGATAGAATTTGGGCATCTTCGCTTTAAAGTCCGTAAGAATAATTGTTGCAAGTAAGGCAGCTTTTGAAGAGGCAAGTTTTGCATCCATTAATCCAAAAGTGCCTTCAAAAATATAATGTCTGAATTGGTTTATGCCAGTATAAATCTCCTTTAATTCATGTTTTGTATCATTAGAAGTAAAATTAACAATTTGTGAGATCATTAAAGAGGTTTTAATTGCATCCCTCAGTACCAGTTCTGATGAATCAATTTTTCGCTCTGGCCTATACTCCATTTCTGATCTGACACAGTTGTAAAATGCCTTCTTTACAGTTTCAATATTTGTTATATAATCAAACAAGCAGCCAATATCAAAAAGCTGTTTCATGATCTCTTTTTCTTTTCCAAGACCATATGGCACACCAGTTGTATTAGGTGCAAAAGCAGTCAATTTGTCTCCCACAATTGAATTTACATCAGGCATCCTTACTTTTATAAGATCTCCGGAAGAAAGAAGCCAATCTGTCTGGATTAGTCTTTCGACAAGTACAGGATAAGGATTTTCAGCAAAAACGATATCAAGTAGTATCTCACGTTGAGGATTTGAAATTGTGTGCCCATACTTATCCTTAGTTGGAAAATTCGATTCATAAAAGAATTTATAATGCGCTTTTAAGATGCCTGGCTGATAACTCCTGCGTCCATCCAGTTCCATTCGGATGAATTTACTGGATTTAACTAATTCTAAAAGGTACTCTTCCAGATCAGCCTTTTTTATTAAAGGATTGAGAATTATGTCGATATCAACTGAAAAACGTTTTGGCTGATCCATTAGCAATATCAAACTTGTTCCACCTTTAAAAATGAAATCAAGGCCTGAAAGCTTGAGTGATTCCAGTAGATATAGGGCAAAGATCATTCCTTCAATAATCGTTGGATCCTTCCCGAACTTTTTTCTTCTTGTGGCTATCCAGTCTGATGTAAGTGATTCAGGCTTTATCATATATAATAATTTTGGATATATCCGTTTTTTCTGCCAGATAGTTTTTAAGGTCTGCCTCTTTTCCTCTCCTTCTGGCATAATGAAATAATGTTGTGAGATTGATTGAATACCGTTGATAGCTGTTATTGATGATATGAACCAATTCGGCGCCCTGGAAGGCGATAAATAGGTTCTTGTCACAAAAAAGGTCTACAATTAGCTTTTCAAGGGTTATGGTATAAATCTTACCAATTTTCCGGGTTGGTGTTTTTGATATTAGAGATTGTAAAACTATAGGTCGTTCCGATTCGAAAATGTAACGTTCAATTTCTTTTTCTCCCGGTTGGATATAAACATTATTATAGTATTGAGTCTTCAGATATTCATATAATGGCTCTATTGCATCTTTCTCTGCTTCCAGTATTGTCATAAACTTACCTGGAATATGCAGCATGAATTCACTGATTGCTTTCGTTGACCAGATGCAATATTTTATGCCGGGAAATTGTTTTTCCGTCTCGGATATAATTATCTCAATATCAGAAATATCAGGGTTGAAATCCGGCTTATAATTAAGAGTGAAAAGGTTTTGGGATATGGGAGTGATAATCCGTTTGGATTTTAGGTAATACAACCTCCAACGGAATGTTGATTCATTTAAGTTCGGATCAAATTGCCGGTAAAAAGCCAATATTGATTCTCTGGTGAAGTATGGCTTCCCCTTGAATTCTATTTTAATTTGCTCTAATATGAAATTTTTAGCCAAAGTCTTTAATTAGTATACCTTACAAAGATAATAAAAAATCAAACAAAAGACAGTAAATGAGTTTTATTGTCTTTTGTTTGATATCAAACATAAGACAATGGATGATGTTATTGTCCATTGTTTGAAAAAGATGATTACAAAAGGGAGCTTATTGACTAAATTCAGTTAATAATTATTGGGATGTATTGTCTGAAATACAACAATTGCTATTCAGTTGGTTAATGAAATTTTCGATTGTGGGATTGATTTTATTTCTGCAGCAAAAGAAGACAATCCCGAAGCCTTGAAACTGCAAATTCCGGAATTATGTCACACTTGGACAAACTGTTAATTCCCTGCAGACAGCCAGATAACAGGTGGTTGGTTTAGCAACACTTCCACGTTTTTATGTACTGCAAATCATCCATTGATTTAACAATTCCGTCTGCATATTTAAGCCATCTCCCTGATAACTCATTTTGTAAAGACATTAGCTCAAAATGAGATAAGGCAATGCCCATGTCGACATCATGCAGACCTCTTGACTCATACCTTTTGCTTATTGGTTTTTTGAAGAAGTGAAATTCATTTTCGATTTCATCAAAAAACACTCTCCAGGGTTGAGTATTTCCGGAAGAAGGTGCCAGTCTCAGCATCTCTAAAGAATCAGAATATTTGATTAACTGTTCGGGATTAAGAGGCGTTCTCAATTTGTAATCGAAAAACAGCTTGTCCCAACCGGTTCTTTTTGAAGCATTGATTGCGTATCTGACAAATTTATCCAGATATGGCTGCTTATCTTCAGAATACCCGGCAATTATTAATGCTGGTATTTCAAAGCCCTCTTCAACTGATATCCCGTTAAAGAAACCATAATCAAAATAACCGATCCAGCATGTTGAAATGCCCATTTCAGTGGCTTTAAGCACAATTTTTTCAAGAAGGTATCCATAATTGACCCTTGAATCTATTATCGACTTTGATACCCCCAAAACATATGTATTATGTCCCTGGATCATTCCATAGTTAAGTTTCAGCTGCTTTTCAGAATCTTTTTTCTCAACGATCCTGAAATTTACTGTTTCATTCTCCAGTCCTTTAGAATTTTCAAGAATGAACCTTTCGAGGTTTTCCTTATCCCCGGGTTTTAGTGCAGTTTGAATATATGTCCTGCAAGAATAGCGGCTTGTGATAATCTCTTTAATGTCCATATCAGGCAAAAGATTTATTGTATAAGGAATGGCTTGTCACTTTTGTTTCATTCTATGCTGTATCCGGTAATCGACTGAGAATTTACCTGCGCCGTAAATGATTAAGAAGACGATCAGCAGAGTCATTGCAAAATCTGTACGTGAATCATGAGCCATCTGCCAGAATCCCTTTTCAGTCAAAATCGGTATCTTTGTTGTCGTGATAGCGGTTATCATTATGATTAATAATGGTATTGCAGCCAGCCTGACCGAGAAACCAATCAACATAAGCACGCCGCAAACAATTTCAAAAGATGCCACGAATGCTGCCAGGAATTCGGGATTTGCAAAACCTATTTTCTCAAATCGTCCTGCCCCGACAAGTTCCGGGAAAAGAAATTTCTGGATTCCTTCAGAAAGAAAAACCAGACCGACAATTAATCTCGGGAGTATTGACCTGTTGTCGGATACTGTTTTGTAAATAATTCCTGCAAGTTTGTTCATGGCCTCGTGATTTTAATTCATGACCGCACTCCGCGTAATTGCACTCAAAAATAACATTAATGTCTGCGAAAGTCAATTACAGACTGCACAACCTTGTATGTGTAATTGTATCTACTTTACTTAAATGTTATATTCGTTGAAATTGC
>CAZKTX010000100.1:0-2843 GCA_964555805.1 uncultured Rikenellaceae bacterium | reverse complement strand
ATCGAAAACACGGATATCCCGGTGATCAAAAAAAGGAAAGCACAGTAAATAAATGATTTACACAAACATATTCATTAATGAAGAAATCGATATTAAGTTTTGTTCTTGTTCAGGTTTTCATAGGCGGGTTATTATTCCTTGGTTCTGTCCCATTCAATAGTTGTGAGCCAGAACCCGATCCTGAAATTCATGAATGCGATACCTGCATCATGGTCTTTAAACCGAACATCTACCTTTACCCGACAGAAAAGAAGATTCTGAGTGTGACTTTGAATTTCCCATCCGGTGGTAAAATTGTGACTTCTATCCCTGATTATGGAAAAGGCTGGCTTGTAAGTGTTGATACAAATGGAATCATAAATAACGAATTTGAATACCTTTTTTATGAAAGCGAACAACCTGATGTCTGGCAGACAAATGAAGGCTGGATAATAAAAGTGTCCGATTTGGAACAGTTTTTCACTGACAACCTGGCAAAATATGGATTCATCGGAAGGGAAATCAAAGACTTTACAGATTATTGGATTCCAATGTTGAAAAGTTATGAATATTACGAAATATATCCACAGGAGAAGAAGATTATAGATACTGTGATAACCCTCAAAATCACTGATACTCCCGATGCTGTATTAAGACTGTTTTATTTGATCAGGGGTACGAATAGTGCCGGTAATAGTAAAATCATTGCACCTGCAGATAACATTCAATTTATAAGAACCGGATTCTGTGTTACTGAATGGGGCGTGGTTCTTAAATAAGACAATAATTTTTAATGACCTTCGTGAAAGCCGGGGAAATAAAATAATCCAATCATGAAAAAGATCTTATTCATTTTTGTAATCATTTTTTGCTGTTATGGCTGCAAAAAGGAGACTCCTGAAATACATGGAGTCGTTGTTAATATTATTACAAATGATGACCCGATCATTTTTAAAAAATCAGTAATTCTGTTTGATGATAACAGTTACCTGATTAAGACACCATTGGATACTTTTCTCATTGGTTATCCATTCCTGTGGTCTGGATATGGTGATATGAAAACAAAAGCAATAAATGATGGCGTAATGAATGATATCCTGGTCGTTTCTGATTATATGAAACGACCCAGCGATAGTGTCTATACAATAGCATATTATCTGGAGAATGGCAAATGCTATTTATTTGATAAACAAGCAAAAGAAAGCATAAAGACTATTCAGGTTGAAACCTATATGGAAGGTGAGCCGATGATGTATACTGGCGGAAGGAGATTTTATGTAAAAAATAAACTTTTTCTCGAAACCGTGGATATGATAAGCAAATGACCGGAAAAGTGTTTCCGGAGAATAGGTTACAGTCCAATACCCGGTATAGCCTATTGTCCCAGGTTATCAATTACATTCTTAAGTTTATTTGTCACTTCAAGCGCAACGTTACCTAATGAAGGATTTGCAATGGCTTGCATTGACGCAACAGGATTAACAGCGGAAATTTCAATTTCATTCTGTCCCTGTTCAATTACAAGCACATTACAGGGCAGCATTGTACCGATTTTATCTTCGGCCTGTAATGCTTTGTAAGCATACTGCGGGTTACATGCACCCAGTATTTTGTATCTTTTGAAGTCAACACCAAGTTTTTCCTTTAGCTTGTCATGCATGTTGATTTCTGTGATCACTCCAAAACCTTCGGTTTTAAGACCTTCGGTAATTTGCTTTACTGCCTCATCAAATGAAACGTAAAGTGTCTTGCTAAAATGGTAGTCCATGATTTTCCTGTTTGTTTCAAAACTATTCACCTAAATAAGAGACCATCAGTAAAAGTAAAATATTTCTGCGGTTCGGCTATACAACAATTAAAAACCCAATAAGTTTGATTTTCGGGGTTGTTGGAATAAAAAACCCTGTAAATCAATTATTTACAGGGTTGATTTGTAGTCCCACCAGGAATCGAACCTGAATTTAAGGTTTAGGAAACCTCCGTTCTATCCATTGAACTATGGGACCGGATTTTCAGGGTGTAAAATTATATCTTTTTTTCGGGATTTCAAACCTGCGGCGATTTTGCAGGGAATTGCCAGAAAAGGGAGTGGATTGTAGTATGTAAGGTGTTGATTCATCTATGGGAAGGACGGATCCGGGGTATGATCAACGCCACGGACAGGCCATAGGCCTGAAATGATTTAGGGATGGGCGGAGCCCGTCCGGATTGTCCCCCACATGTTTTTAAGCCCCGTACGGGGAGAAATGTTTTCCATAACCCCATCCCAAACCTTTTTTTGTAAGTCGCCGATCTTTTCATAAATTCAAACTCTAATTCTACTGACAATGAACTGGATTGATTTTGTTATAATCATACTGCTTGTTTTCGGACTGGCACGGGGTTTTATCGACGGTTTCATAAAGGAACTGGCATCACTTCTGGCGCTTATCGTCGGAATATGGGGAGCAATAAAATTCTCCTCATTCACGGCAGAGAAACTGTATGACTACTTTGACATGACCGGACAGTACGTGGGAATAATTTCTTTCCTGATCACTTTTGTTATAATCGTTATACTTATTCATTTCGTGGGGATAATCGTCGACAAGTTTGTTGAGAAAATCTCCCTCGGAGTACTTAACTCATTGCTCGGACTGTTTTTCGGACTATTCAAGACTGCTCTTATCCTCAGCGTTGTATTCACTGTTATGAATGCAATTCATGCAAAACACAAATTTCTCCCGGCAAGACAAATTGAAGAATCAAGGCTCTACAACCCCGTTGCGGATATTGCGCCGGCCCTGTTCCCGATAATAGGCGAGGGGACCTTTGACAAGAGCTTCGACAGGCTGAAAAAGAAACCTGAAACCAAAAAGGACCCG
>CAZKTX010000099.1:0-9349 GCA_964555805.1 uncultured Rikenellaceae bacterium | reverse complement strand
TGTATCGTGTGGCAACCTCTGTCCCGGGATCAAGTCCTCCGGGTGTCCATGTTGCACTCATAGGAATTGCTGCATTCTTCTTCACTTCCATCCCGTCGCCAATGAAAGCGCGGCCGCTTTCGTGCGACTCCGAGTAGCGTGCCATACCTCTCTCCTTAAGTAAAGCAGTGAGGTTGTCATAATGGTAAGCTGTAGTCAGGTCTCCTATTGTTTTTCTGAAATCCCAAAGGAAGCGTTCGCTCGATTCAGCGTTTTCGACAATATGACCGGTGAGTACCGGTATCCATTGGGTCATGTCGTAGCCTCTCCTCGATTTGAATTCAGTCATCATGTTGTCTGTCCAGTTTTGAGTACCGGCCTCCCAGCTATCGGTGATTATGTATTGCAGACCTTTTTCACCCATGAGTCCTCCCGTGGCATCCTTATATTGGTCGAGATAGTTTGTGAAATACGACTTTACGTGTTCAGCGCTCAGCTTGTCGACCTCCAGGCCGGTTGCCTCGGGAGAAGCCGGAGAATTCTGGTGTCCCGTAAGTGAATAGCCGAGCCTAATAATTGACCATTTTCCGGCAGGCGGGGTCCATTCAAGGGAGCCGTCTGCTTTCATCATTGAAGTCAGGTTAATTACATCATCCTTTTTCACAGCATCTTTGGTGTCAACCTCAGGTGTCAAAGCTGAATAAAGGTCTGTTGCAGTGGCAAAGGCGGCTTTCTCCTCGAAACGGTGAATGCGTTTTACAGTATGAAGAACGAGCTCAGCCACCTGAGTTCCCTGGGGGGCTCTCAGCATGGCCGCATTGATCCCGAATATTTCGCCTAAGTCACCCAGGTCGGATCCGGCAAAAGGTGATGCCTCAGGGGCTTGCCATGTAAAGCGGAAAAATTTTGCAGTAACAGGACCGAAGGTCAGGGATTTCTGGTTCACGCCGCCTGTTACGATATCAGTTATTTTTGTGAAAGTTCTTCCATCGTCACCTGCTTCAAGAGTCCTGCTCGTGGCATCAGCGCCGAAACCGAAAGTTCCCGGATTTCCGCCTCCGACAATTGTCAAAGCCTGCACCGTAACCGGTTCGTTGAAAGCGAACTGGATCCATGAATTTTCGCCAGGCTTTGTATAGGGCAAAAATGTTGAAGTCGAAAGATCGCCGTCAGTCAGGGCGGCAAGGCTGAATCTACCTCCGCTGGAGCTTACAACAGGCTTAAGCTCTGACATTGACAGGTCCGATTCGGGCAGCTGGAAAGCAACCACTGCTGCGTCAGCGTAGTATTCAGGGATTGGCGCCGGATTGCCGCCCGACATGGAAAATCTTGCACCCATTGAAAGATTCTGGAATGCCCCGGTAGTAGACGGAGGTTTCGGAAGATTTCCGTTGAAGGGTTTGCCTCCTTCGACCCGTGTTTCAGTCCAGACAAATTTCTTCATTGCCTGTTCAGGTTTTACCCAGGGTCCGCCGCTTTCGCTCCAGCCGGGAGAACCGGCGATGGCCATCTCGAGACCCAGCGAATCAGCCAGCTTCGTTGCATGGAGGAAGGCTTCCTTCCATTCGGGTGTCATATACACAAGCCGCTTGTCGACGATCTGTGGTGTGGACAGAGCTGCATCGAAGTTCTGGAATCCCCCGATGCCCACTCGTTTCATCCAGTTAAGGTCGGCACTTATTCCCTCCTTGCTTATGTTGCCGTTCATCCAGTGCCACCAGACACGCGGGGCAGCCTCATGAGGCGGATTGACGAAACCCTTTTCAATCAGGGTAAAATCATCGTTTGAAGGCCCTTTGCACGATAAAGTAGTAAGGCAAATAATTATCGCGGTAAATGCAATTGCAAATACAGTTCTGTTTTTCTGGAGGACAAATCTGGCGGACATACGATTATTGTTTGGTTAAGTACAGGTTGAGGTTATAAATGTAATGAATTCCCTGCTTACCGCATTGAATTCTGATAAATCAAAATACAATGAAAAATAACAACAAAAACTTGTCGTTATTCGATAGATAATTATTGAATAACGACAAGTATTTTACCTGAAACGATATGGTTTTCGGGAAGGCGTTTAGGCTTTAAGGCATGAAAACAAAGAATGGCACAGGGCACAGGGCACAGGGCTCATGACTCAGGGGTGTCCTGAGCTTTTTGTCTTGCGTCTTGTGCCTTGCGTCTTGTGTCTTGTGTCTTGCGTCGTTAATCATTGCTGATCAGTTGACCGTATAAAGGGTCAGCGATTCAACATCCTTTATGAAGATCCTGTTGCCCGAAACGATCGGATGTGAATAGATCCCGCTTTCTGCAAGCTTAAGCTGGACTACCTTATTGAATTTCTGGCCGTCGGGCTTTAAGACGACGAAGTGGGAATTGCTTGTAACTGCAATCAGGACCTGACCTGCATCAACTATGGAACCAAAATTCTGAAGTGCAGTCTCATCCGTCCACGCTGTTTTTCCTGTAGCGGCATCGATGCAAAACAACCTGCTCTGACTGGAAATTCCGTACAGAAATCCATCCTTAAGAACAGGAGTGTTGTAGACTGTTGTGAATTCCGGGTTGCTCCAGAGTTTAGTCACAATGTAATTACCACTTGCTTTTTTTATCTCGGCTGCATTAACCCCGTTATTTAATCCGGTATAGTAAATTTTATTTCCGTCAGCAACCGGCGAAGCTGCATTGTTTACCCTGCCTGTTCCAGCCGGGGTTTCAAGTTCCCAGAGCTGTTTCCCGTCCGTAAGACTGAAACTTACAATCTTTGTCTGTCCCTGGAATACAACCTGACTGGTGCCGTCGATTGTAATCAGAACGGGTGAACCGTAAGGCGGGGCTTCTCCATCAATTTTCCATTTTACTGATCCTGTAGCCAGGTCGAATGCAATAAAAGTCCCTGCTTTCGGGCCTCCGAGATGTGCGTAGCAGACACCCGAACTGATCACCGGCGACATTCCCGTGAAAAACTGCGGTACCTGACCTTTATAGTCTTCATTCCGCCATAGGAGCTTGCCGTTAACTGCGTCAAAACAGGCGATATCACCTGCAACACCAACCGTTACTGCTTTGCCTTCGGCAACAGCGACAGAGCTTCTCGGTCCGGGATGTGAAGCTGCAGGACCCGTTACGACAGGAGCAGGATAACCGGCTGACTGCCATAGCTGTTTCCCGGTCACGGCATCAACGCACTGAAGAACTTCATTTTCACCAACTTTTGAGTAAATATAAATCCTGTCTTTTAAAAGGGCCGGAGTTGCATCTCCAAGTCCCACTGATACTTTCCATTTTTGTGTAAGCTGCTCTGGCCAGGCAGCAGGATTCTGGAATCCGGTGACCCTTCCATCGCGGTTTGTGCCTCTCCATTGCGGCCAGTCCTGAGCATTGATGACAATAGCAGCCATCAGCAGGATCATAGTTGTTGCCGAAAAACGTTTGATTGATGTTTTCATATTGGTGAGAGTTTTGGTTCCTGATTTCAAATTCTGATATAAAGTAACAATATTATTGAAAGGGAGTCAATATGATTTCAGTTAAAATTGCAATCAGGCGGGTGATATTCAGCATCATCCGCCTGCTAAACAAACAGGAAGCAGAGCAGAATAAATGTAACGGCTCCAAGCCCGGCTACCCAAAGCCCGTTGGTCCTTTTTTTCGTTATGAAGAATATCATTATGAAACCTGTAAGCGACACCACAATAAGAAAGACGGCGGTTATGTCAATTATGGCATTCCATTTGATCCCGGTATAGCTCCCTTTATGAAGATCGTTCATGGCTGCAAGGAAACCGGCCGATGTGGCTACAAGCTCGTATGTGCCGCTGGAACGGTCAATCATGCAATAGGCAGTATAACCAGGACCATCGAAGGAAAGAGAACATTCAGAATCCGAGATCCTGAATTCCGTCAGGTTACCCTTTACATTATGCTGATCCCTTAAATATTCGGTTATCCGCGATTTTTCTACAGATGCGGTATCTATTCCGGCAACCCAGGCCGGATCAATTGCCCCCTTTAACATTTCTACCTTCTGACGATTTTCTGTCCAGGAAGGATGGTTAAGTGTTATCCCGGTGAATGCAAAGAAAAAGAGGGCGGCAAAACTGAACATCGACAGATACAGATGAACCCAGCGGCTTAAGGCACTGAACGATTTTTTCCCCATTATTCTCATAATGAAGTAAGGCTGTTGTTCACCCTTGTGTAATTAAGTGCTGCCGATGATATTTCAATTCCGCCTTCCAGGTCGATGGTCTTAGGCTCATCATTCAGTTCAATCTCCCTGCTTATTAGCTGATATGTTCCCCTTTCGCGTGCTGCTTCTATATGAATAGTATATTTTCCGGCCCCCACCGGGTTCCCATTGTCGTCATTCAAATCCCATTTCAGTGTATATTTCCCGGCAGACCGGGTAGCGCCGGTTACTGCATCTACGAAATCCGGTTTCCGGACTTTCTCGAAATGCTTTGCGTACCAACGTTTTAAATCGGGGAGCCAGCGATTGTTGTTATACCATACAGCCAGGGTCCGCACTGATTCGGATTTTTCATTTTCAACCCATACGGCGACAAAAGGTCTCAGGGATCTCCCTTCGAAACTCGACAGTTCAAATTCAATGTTCAGTTCAAAATCCCCGACCGGATCGGTTGAATCTGTCTGCAGCCGGCTGAATTCACTTTGCGGACCGGAGGTGTTAATGATATCGGAAGACGTGCCCAGGATCATGATCCCTGTTAGAATTACTGAATAAAGTATTTTCATTTTTCTTGTATTTAAAAGTCCAAAATTATTCTTTTGTCAGGCTCTCCTGCTCAAAAAGGGATGAAGCGTCAAAAATCTCACCTGAACTTGTATTACTGACAGTTGAACTGTTCCATTTATTCCGGAGGTAATTCCTTCTCTCTTTTATTTGGATGTTTCGTAAATTCAATTCACCCGTTGAAAAAGAATGGTTCAGGTGTTGATTATGCTGTTTGACACATAATAACGCAAACGGGAATCTGCAATGTTTATCTTTGCATCTGTTTATTTCTATTTTTGAATTGAATTATTAGATTATCAGTACTTTCCGGAACAAATGGAAACAAAATCAATCAGGCAGTATCTACTTATTGTTGTCCTTCTTTCCCTGGCAATTGCTCTGACAATTCGTTTTCCGATGATAATGAACATGCTGTTTGATGATGGAAGCAGAAACGAAGGGAGCGGTCATCATTACAGGGAATTTACTCCTGATTTTGCTCACTTCATTGTTGAAACTTCAATGACATTCATTGTGGCCCTTGTGATGTTCATAATGAACTTCTTTATTTTAAAACCTACAGATAAGCACAGTCATCTGACGGTCATAAGGGTTGTTCTGGCAGTATTTCTTACAATTCTTCTTGTTTACATTCTCAATCACCTGCTGTTTTCAGTCTCCAGCATTTTTGAAACTCGTCCTCAGGGTCGCGGACGGAGAAGTGAGTTTGTCTTCACAAACTTTTATGTTTCGACAATTGTTGTCGGGTGTGTCCTGATAATCAGGCTCGTTTTTCAGAAACAGAGTATCAAGCTTGAGTATGAAGAGCTTAAGAGGGAAGCTCTTCAAAGTCAGTATGAATCACTTAAGAATCAGCTCAGTCCGCATTTCCTTTTTAATTCACTTACCGCCCTGAAAGTGTTAATCCAGGAAGCTCCCGACAAAGCCCAGAACTATGTGAATTCACTCTCAAAGGCACTTCGGTATACCCTGCAGAGCAATGAAAAACAACTGGTCACACTGCATGAGGAAATGGAATTCATGCATTCGTATCTTTATCTGATCAGGATGAGGTATGATACAAATCTGAATGTTAACAGCGAAATCGATGAGAACCTTCTTTTATTAAGGCTGCCTCCGCTGACTATCCAGACCCTTGTTGAGAATGCGATAAAGCACAATGAGATAAGCAAGCGCAAGCCTCTCAGGATTGATATAGTTACAACGGGAAAGCAAAGTCTTTTTGTCAGGAATAATATCCAGAAGAAGTACACTGAGGAAAGCGGCACCGGGCTCGGACTTTCAAATCTCTCAAAACAATTCGAGATACTTATTGGAAAAGACATTATCATAAACAGAACCGATGAATTTTTCACTGTTGAGATACCTCTTATCAAATAGCAAAGATGAACGCGTTGATTATTGAAGATGAAATTCTTGCCTCGCGGCATCTGAAACAGATACTGAATGAGGTTGGTAACATTAATGTAGTTGACACACTTGAGTCGATTGCGGAAACAATTGAATGGTTTTCCGGCAATCCCCAGCCCGATCTGATATTTATGGATATTCATCTTGCCGACGGCATTGCATTTGAGATTTTCAATCATGTAAACATAAGCTGCCCTGTAGTTTTTACAACTGCCTACGATGAATATGCTTTGAGGGCTTTTAAGGTGAACAGCGTTGATTATCTGCTTAAACCTGTCGAAGCATCGGATATTCAGGCAGCCCTGAAAAAACTGAAGACACTGTCAGGTAAAGATGTTATGCAGGATACACTGGCCGGGCTGATGGATTTTTTCAGGCGTGGTCAAAAGTACAGGACTCATTTTCTCATGCCAGCCAAAGGCGACAAGCTGATGCCTGTCAGGGTAAGTGACCTTGCATGTTTCTGCATAGATACGGGAATTGTGAAGGCTGTTACATTCGACAGCCGGATTTTCAGGATTGAAAACACATTGGATGAGATATCGGATATGCTTGATCCGGATGACTTTTTCAGGGCAAACCGGCAATACATTATTTCAAGGGAAGCAGTTAAGGATGTCGACCTCTGGTTTAACGGACGCCTTTCCCTTAACCTGATTGTCGGTACTCCGGAAAAAGTAGTGTTAAGCAAAGCCAGGGTACCGGAATTTAAAAGCTGGTTTTCGGGCAAGCCGGGAGGATAAAGAATACCTCATGCAGCATGCCGTAACAAGTTGGCAGTTGGCAGTAGGCAGTTGGCAGTAACCCTCTTTCGCTGAAGCTTCAGAGGGCAAGGCCAGTAACCAGCAACCAGCAACCAGCAACAAGCAACCAGCAACCAGCAACCAGTAACCAGCAACCAGCAACCAGCAACAATTAACTCTAATCACTATACAATGCAAAAAATTCTTACACTGTCCACATTTCTGTTTCTTATAATGTGCAATAATCTGAAAGCCCAGGAGGCTGTTACAGTTGTACGCATGAGCGATCATGTTCAGTTTGACGGGATTCCGGATGAACCCCTGTGGGATAACCTGAGTAAATTTGAGCTCACTATGCACAGGCCGAATTTTGGACTGAAGCCCTCCGAAGAAAGTGATGTAAGGATAGGATATGATGACGAGTTCCTGTGGATAGGAGCAAAGTTATATATGAAGGATGCTTCAAGGATTTTTTCGCCTACAAGGAAAAGAGATGAAGAACTTGAAGAATATGATGGTCTGGGAATTTTGCTCGACACATACGATGATAATGAAAATGCCCTTGCATTCTATACAAACCCTTCAGGCTTGAGGACTGATTATACAATTTCGAATGATGCACAGATGGCGGGCGGTCCGGGCCCCGGGTCAGGCATGAACCTGAGCTGGAATACATTCTGGGATGTAAAGACAACAGTCGATGACAAGGGATGGTACGTTGAAATGCGAATCCCTTTTTCAAGCCTTAAGTTCAAACCTGCCGGCGATATTGTTACAATGGGGCTTTTAATAGTTAGAACCATAAGTGCGAACAACGAAACCGACACCCATCCTGCCATAGACCCGAAATACGGTTTTATGTCGACGAACAAGCCTTCGCTGGCAGCCGGAATTATTTTCAGTGGTCTGCGGCCGACTAAGCCAGTTTACATTTCACCGTATGTAATAGGAGGTTTCTCGCAGGATTGGATTATGAATGATAGCGAAACCGGGTACGTGAAGAATGATCCTTATCCCGATTACACAGGTAACGCAGGACTGGATGTTAAATATAACATCAACAGCAATCTGACGCTTGATCTCACTGCAAACACCGATTTTGCGCAGGTTGAGGCAGATGATCAGCAGGTGAATCTTACAAGGTACTCGCTCTTTTTCCCGGAGAAGCGAATGTTTTTCCAGGAACGGTCGAGCATTTTTGATTTTTCTCTTGGCGGTTTTTCGGACAACCTTTTCTATAGCAGGAATATAGGAATAGCCGGCCGCGACCAGATCAGGATCCTCGGAGGTGCAAGGCTTACAGGAAGACTTGGTAACTGGGATGTGGGTCTGATGGATATGCAGACAGCGAAGCATGAATCAACACCCGGAGAAAACTTCGGTGTGCTGAGAATGAGGAGACAGGTTATAAACGAGAACAGCTATGTCGGAGGAATTTTTACATCACGGATTGGAATGAACGGTGAGAATAACCTGGCTTATGGAATGGACGGGATCTTCAGGCTTTTCGGGGATGATTACCTTAATGTGAAATGGTCGCAGACATACGACAGTCAGATTGAAAACAACCTGGGCTCCCTCGATCCGTCATTTTTTCTTGTGAACTGGCAAAGACGTACCGAGAAAGGATTTTCATACGATCTGAAATATATTTATTCAGGTCAGGAATTCAGGCCAGGCATTGGATTCGTCAGAATGGAAGGAGTTCAGGGTGTCAATGCCAACCTCATGTACGGCTGGTTCCCGGGCGAAAACTCAAAGTTTTTCGATTACGGCTTTTCTGTGCGCTTTGACCGCTTCAACAGGCTCGAAGACGGCGAACTCGAGGCGATGGTTGTCTCGCCCGAGTTCAGATTCACTACAAAGAAAGGCCTCCGCGGGGGCATCGGAGCCGAATATCAGGAAGAAGGAGTCATATATCCGTTCAACCTTTCTGATGAAATTGCAATTACTCCGGGATTATATTCATTTTACGGATTTCAGACAAGATGGAATACACCTGAAAACAAGATGATCTCAGTGGGTATTGATTTCAATGCCGGACAATTCTATGACGGGAACCGGAAGGGAACAGAAATCGAGGCTAACTTTAACCTTTCATCAAGCTTCAGAATGGAAGCGGCTTATGAATTCAACGCTTTACGTTTTCCTGAAAGGTCCGGCGATAACTCACTCGACATTCATTCGTTCAATGTAAAGGCATTGTACATGCTGAGCACAAAGTTGTCAGCTTCGGCCCTTGTACAGTATGTAAATACTGAAGATGAGCTAATAACCAACTTCAGGCTCAGGTACAATCCCCGGGAGGGCAATGATTTCTATATTGTTTACAACGACTTCAGGGGAATCAACCGGCTGAATTCAGTTCCGGAAATCCCGTCTTTCTTTGGAAAGACAGTGATGGTGAAGTACACACATACTTTTATACTGTAATGATCCGGTATTGAGGCGGATCATTTTG
>CAZKTX010000098.1:0-9361 GCA_964555805.1 uncultured Rikenellaceae bacterium | reverse complement strand
ATATCCTCCTCCATTTTTATGTCGCTGAGACTTAAAAGTTTAAAGCTGTCACCCAGGACATTATTGATTTCCTTTATCTTATGAAGGTTGTTTGATGCAAATACGATTTCCATCCGGCCAGTGATTTTCAGGGCGAATTTAATAAATAAAAGTGCCGAAAGTTTTGGAATGTCACAATGGCGCATAAAGTTTGGCGTTAATAAAGTTTAGTGATAAATTTGAAAACGGTTAGGTGGAATCATAATAAGTAGATGCTGTCAATGAAGAAGTTGAGCCTTTCACTATATCTGATGGCCGTTGCAGCGCTGCTTTCCGTCCCATCCCATGCCGGTTCTGGCGATCCTGTCGTCCTCACTCTCAGGCTTCCTGTCATAATTTCAATAGTTGTTGTACTGCTTATAGCCCAGTATTTTTTTTACAGGCTCCTGGAACGTAAGTTCAGAAGGAGGCAGGAGGAGCTCGAGCAGATTATCACTAAAAAAAATGATGATCTGATAAGGATAAATGAAAAGACCGAAGCCCTTCTGGCAAATGTACTTCCGAAGGACACAGCCGATGAGATCATGGCCAAGGGTAAGGCCACGAAAACCAAGTATAGTTTTGTAACTGTATTATTTTCAGATATTCAGGGCTTTACGCAGATTGCAGAGGAGATGAATCCGGAGGTGCTTATTGATGAGCTTGACAAGTTCTTCTTCCATTTTGATTCGGTAGTTGAAAAATACAGGATTGAGAAGATCAAAACAATTGGTGATGCATATATGTGTGCAGGAGGTATTCCGGAAAAGAACAGGACAAATCCGGTTGAAGTCACTCTTGCTGCACTTGAGATGCAGGATTATATGCACAAGCTTAAGGAAGAATCTCTTGTAAGGGGAATAAAATACTGGGATATCAGGATTGGCATTCATACAGGCAACGTTATTGCCGGTGTAGTGGGCCACAAGAAGCTGTCGTATGATATCTGGGGTGACACGGTTAACATTGCGAGCCGGATGGAGTCATCGGGCGACGGGGGAAGGATAAATATCTCCGGGACCACATATGAGTTTGTAAAGGATTTCTTTGAATGTGAATACAGGGGCAGGATGCCCGTGAAGTACAAGGGTGAGCTTGAAATGTATTTTGTAAAGGGCATTCGGCCGGAGCTCAGGGATGAGAACGGATTGCCCAACGAAAAGTTCCGGTTCATGGTTCAGATGATGAAGCTGCAGGATGTTGAGGAGAAGGTAAGCAGGTTGTTTCTTGAAGAAGCTCATCCAAATCTCTATTTCCACAATGCACAATATGCGATCGGTGTAGCGGCCCAGGCCGAGTTGCTTGCAATTGCCGAAGGAATACAGCCCGAGCAATATGTTCCCTTGAAACTTGCTTCCGTATTTCTGGTTACGGGTTACCTGAGGGAGTATGAAAATCCGGCCGTAGCATCATGCAGTATAATGGAAGAGATGCTTCAGGGCTTCGGTTTTGATGATATTTTTATCAGTCAGGCCAGGGAGCTTATTATCAACTCATTCGAAGAGAGGCATGAGTCAGGCTCCGACATGATAATTCACGATGCAAGGTACGATTACCTGGGGAGGGTCGATTTTATTAAAATGAGCGATAAGCATTTGAGGGAGAGGAATGAGCATGGTATAAACACCGGAGCCCTCCAGTGGAGGGAGATGCAGGAAAAGTTCCTCCCCGATCACGATTTTCTCACTGAAACAGGGAAACTCCTGAGGAGTGTATCAATTGAAGAGCAGGTTGCCCGGCTAAGAGGAAAGGCATATTAAGGTAGAAATCATGTGCAGTTTGGTTATAAAAATGTACTTTTACCGGGAATTTTAAAAATGCGTATTATGGAGAATCTCGACTGGAAGAATCTGCCTTTCGGTTATATGAAAACCGATTATAACATCCGCTGTTTTTACAAGGATGGTAAATGGGGTGACCTTGAAGTATCCAAGTCGGATCATATTGATGTTCATATAGCTGCCACTGGTCTTCATTACGGTCAGGAAGCTTTTGAGGGGCTTAAGGCCTATATGGGCAAGGATGGAAAGGTCAGGCTTTTCAGATGGGAAGAAAATGCAAGACGATTTGCCTTTTCTGCCGACGGCATAATGATGGCCCAGGTACCGTTTGAAAAGTTCAGGGAAGCAATATTCAGAGTTGTTCAGCTTAACAAAAAATTCATTCCTCCCTATGGTTCAGGTGCCTCACTTTATATAAGGCCTTTATTGTATGGAAGCGGAGCGGAAGTTGGTGTCAAGCCGGCCTCAGAATATACGTTCATAGTATTTGTAACCCCGGTGGGCCCGTATTTCAAGGGAGGTATCAAACCGGTAAGCATGCTTATTTGCAGGGATTTTGACAGGGCTGCGCCCAAGGGTACGGGCATTTTCAAGGTGGGAGGAAACTATGCGGCCAGTCTGAGGGCAGGAATGGCTGCAAAGCATGGGGGTTTTGCAAGCACAATCTTTCTTGATGCAAAGAGGAAGAAATACATAGATGAATGCGGTCCGGCCAACTTCTTCGGAATAAAGGACAATACATATATAACACCTAAATCGGAATCAATCCTGCGATCCATAACCAACATGAGTCTGATTGAAGTGGCCGCCTCTCTCGGGATTAAGACATCGCGCAGAAGGGTTCCGGTTGAGGAGCTTTCGGAGTTTTCAGAAGCCGGTGCATGCGGAACCGCTGCCGTTATAAGTCCTATTGCAAAGATTGTGGATCCGGATAAGAACAAGGTATATGAATATTGTAAAGACGGGAAACCCGGACCGGTTACGATGAAGCTTTACAATAAGCTTGTGGGAATCCAGTATGGTGATGTTGAGGATGAATTCGGCTGGATGACAATCGTGGAATAAACAGGCGTTCCATCTGATATGAAAGGCAAGGAAACAGGATTTTCAAAAGCCCGGCTGGGAGGATCGTATCTGACTCTTGTGATCAGCGTTTCGCTTGTGCTTTTTCTTTTGGGGATACTGGGACTTGTGCTTATAAATGCAAAGGAACTGTCGGATTATTTCAGGGAAAGCCTTTCATTCTCGGTAATCCTCGATGAGGATGCCAGGGAAGCGGATATCAGAATGCTGCAGAAGGACCTGGATGCAAAATCGTATGTGAAGTCGACAGAATATGTTTCGCGCGATGATGCGGCTGTCAAGATGAAGGAAGAGATGGGAGAGGATTTCATCAGCTTCCTCGGCGACAATCCGCTTCCGCCCTCTATCGATGTTTACCTGTATGCAGGCTATACAAACCGCGACAGTGTTGGAAAGTTTGAGAAATACATACTTGAATATCCTTTTGTAAAGGAGGTCTGGTACGAAGATTCACTCCTGTACCTTATAAACGAGAACGTCAGGAAAATCAGCATTTTCCTTCTTATAATCAGTTCATTTCTCTTTCTTATCGCAGTAACTATAATAAACAACACAATAAGGCTCGCGATTTATTCAAAGCGTTTTCTGATCCGCACAATGCAGCTTGTGGGAGCAACCAGGTCCTTTATCAGAAAGCCTTTCCTTGTCCGGAGTGTTTATCATGGTGTACTTGCTTCCCTGATCGCAATGCTCCTGCTGATCGGCTTGCTCTATCTTATTGAAAAGGAGTTTCTGATGCTCTTCTCGTTTGAAAGCACAAAGCTGCTTCTGCTTCTGGGCGCTGCTCTTGTGCTCACAGGTATCCTTATCAATCTGGTTTCAACCTTTCTGTCCGTTAACCGGTACCTCGATATTTCTGAAGATAAATTATATAACTAAGTCATGGCAGTAAAAAACGAAAACAAGGAAAAGCTGAATTTTGCCCTGGGACCTGAAAACTACAAGCTTCTTGCCATAGGCTTTGCGATTATTGTGGCGGGATTCCTTCTTATGCTCGGCGGAAAATCGGAAGATCCGAATAAATTCAGCGACAAAATATTCAGTTTCAGAAGGATTACCCTGGCGCCCATTGTCGTACTTATCGGCTTCATCTTTGAGATATGGGCGATAATGAAGAAACCAGGGGATTCAAAAAATAAACCGGAATAATCCCGAATGAATATTATTGAAGCAATAGTCCTTGGTCTGCTGCAGGGACTGACAGAATTCCTGCCGGTAAGCAGTTCCGGGCACCTCGAGATCGGAAAAGCATTGTTTGAACTCGACGAGGGGAAGAACTTATACTTCACAATAGCTGTTCACGGAGCGACAGTTCTGAGCACAATTGTTGTTTTCCGCAAGGAATTGCTTCAGCTGGCAAGGGGTGTTTTTAAAATCAGGATGAATGAAGAGACGATCTACGTCCTGAAGATACTTGTATCGATGATACCAATTGCAATAGTAGGCTTTCTTTTCAGAGTAGAAGTTGAAGGATTATTCAACGGGAATATGTTGTTCGTCGGCCTGATGCTTATTGTGACATCAATCCTCCTTGCTGTAGGTCATTTCTCAGCCAGGAGGGAGCGAAGCATTGGGTATCGTGATGCGTTTATAATCGGAATAGCCCAGGCAATTGCGGTTCTTCCAGGCCTCTCAAGATCGGGAGCTACAATTTCAACGGGAATGATGCTTGGCAACCGCAAGGATGAATTGGCCAGGTTTTCTTTTCTTATGGTTCTGCTTCCTATTCTGGGAGCTAATTTTGTTGAGCTTTTATCCGAGACCGATCCGAACACAGTTAGCATTAGTCCGGTTGTTCTCATTGCCGGCTCACTCACTGCTTTTATTTCAGGATATGCAGCCTGCAGATGGATGATCAGTATTGTAAGAAAGAGCAAGATGATCTGGTTTTCAGCATATTGTCTTCTTATTGGGTTGATTACAATTCTTTTCCTTTAAATGGAATTTCAGGATAGTATTGATTTTGAAGCAGGGCAGGTTTTGTTATTTGACAAACCCCTGTACTGGACCTCCTTTGATCTTGTTAACAAGGTCAGAATAATGTTAAGGAGCGCACTGGGGCTGAAGAAAATAAAGACAGGTCATGCCGGAACACTTGATCCTCTTGCAAGTGGTCTGCTTATTATCTGTACGGGAAGGGCAACAAAGAGGATAGAGGAGTTCAGGGATCTCGACAAGGAGTATGTTGCAAAAATCCGTCTGGGGGAGACAACTCCTTCGCACGATCGGGAAACGGAGGTCGACGGGAGATTTCCCTTTGAACATATTAATGAAGAACTTGTTATACGGATAATGAACGGTTTCCTTGGGGAGCAGAAACAGGTGCCTCCTGTCCATTCGGCAAAGATGGTTGAAGGGAAGAGGGCGTATGAATATGCAAGAAAAGGAATTGAAAAGGAAATGACACCGGTTACGGTCAATTTCAGGGAGCTTGAACTAATGTCAGTCGACATGCCGGATATAACTGTAAGGATTGTCTGCAGCAAGGGCACTTATGTAAGATCTTTTGCAAGGGATCTCGGGTCAGCCCTCGGAAGCGGCGCCTGTCTGACAGGTCTTGTACGAACTGCAATTGGTCATTATAAGTTAAAAGATGCATTTTCTCTTGAAAAATTTGAAAATTTCATTGAAGGAATGAAACATAATGAAAAATCATCCGTATAAAGGATTTCATTAAAAACAAATGTCAATAATCGGTATATGAAACTATCGCAATTCAGGTATAATTTGCCGCAGGAGCTTATTGCTCTTTATCCGGCTGATAACAGGGATGAATCGAGGCTGTTGGTTGTAAACAGGAAGACAGGAAAATTTGAGCACAAAGTGTTCAAGGAAATAACGGAGTATTTTACTGAGCATGATGTTCTTGTATTCAATAACACAAAGGTTTTTCCGGCCAGGTTATATGGCAACAAAGAGAAGACCGGAGCAGAGATCGAAGTTTTTCTTCTGAGGGAGCTCAACAGGGAGCAGAGGTTATGGGATGTTCTTGTTGATCCGGCAAGGAAGATCAGGATCGGCAACAAACTTTATTTTGGTGAAGATGATCTGCTTGTCGCAGAGGTGATTGACAATACAACATCGAGGGGGAGGACCCTGAGATTTTTATTCGACGGCACTTATGAAGAGTTCAAGCAAACCCTGTACAGTCTGGGTGAAACACCCCTTCCCAAGTTTATAAACAGGCCGGTTGAACCGGAGGACAGTGAGCGTTACCAGACAATATTTGCAAAGCACGAGGGAGCTGTTGCGGCGCCGACAGCCGGGCTTCATTTCAGCAGGGAACTGCTTAAGAAACTCGAGATTATCGGAGTTGAGTTTGCCGAGATCACGCTTCACGTGGGGCTTGGTAATTTCCGCAGTGTCGATGTTGAGGATCTGACAAAGCACAAGGTTGACTCTGAGAGGATAAGGATCACCGAGGAGGCCGCAGAGCTTGTGAACAAGGCAAAGGACAACAGGTATAAAATTTGCGCTGTGGGAACGACTGTGGTGAGGACTCTTGAAAGTTCAGTATCCACTACCGGATATCTCAAGCCATTTGACGGATGGACGAATAAATTTATCTTCCCCCCCTACGAATTCAAGGTTCCCGACATGATGATAAGCAATTTTCATCTTCCCTACTCCACACTGCTCATGATGGTAGCCGCTTTTTCCGGTTACGATCTGCTTTTTGATGCCTACAAGACAGCAGTAAAGGAGAAATACAGGTTCGGAACATATGGCGATGCAATGCTTGTAATTTAGGATAGACAAAAGTCTTCTAAACTTTATATGCCGGTTGGATTAGTTCGACCGGCTTTTTTTATTGTTAATAAATTGTTGGTAACAAACAAGAAAAGCGACAGGTTAACCGTTATTTACAGGGCTTTAATAAACTATAAAAGATAATCCGGTACAGGCAATTCAATGATGAACCGGATTTTTTAGCCGTGATGATAATTTTAACCTGGTAGTTTGATTGGTAACAGGAACATAGGAATTGTATTTGCGTCAGTGGTCGGAGATCTGATAATCAGGAGTCTGAACAGCAGGTTTAAGGTTATCCTGTTTATTCTGATCCTTGCCGCAGGAGGCAGTATAGGGTCATTCGGACAATCTGTCTGTCCGGCTGTCCCCTTCGGCTATCAATACCAGAAGACATTTGTGATTAACGGTTCAAAGGTTGGAGAGGTGGTTTACAACTTTCCCGTTCTGGTTAACTTAACCAACCCTTACAGCAATAGTCTGGCCAATATCCTGAGTGGAGGTAAAGTCTGTGATCCCAACGGTTATGACATCATTTTCACCGATGCAAATTACAACAGGCTTGAACACCAGATTGAGTACTACAACAGTTCAAACGGACGTCTTGTGGCATGGGTCAGATTCCCTATACTGAGCAATACAGGTAACACAACATTCAGGATTCTCTACGGCAACTGCCAGATTACGTCACCCCAGTCGTCAGAAAGTGTTTGGAGTCCGGAATATCGGGGTGTGTGGCACCTGAACGAATCCGATTATAATGATGCCAGCCCGGCTGATAACGACGGAACTCCAAATATTGTCTCAACTGCGTCAGGGAAGATAGCTGGAGGAGCGAGCTTCAACGGAACTTCCTCCTATGTCAGAATGTCCACACTTAATGGAGTTGTTGCACAGAATCAGCCACATACAATAAGCACATGGGCACGTTACACTTCAGTTCCTTCAACTGTACAGAACTTCATTTCATTTCAGAATTCGGGAGACATGAGCTCTGTTCAGGTCGGCTTCCGAGGTAGCAGGCCAAATGCATGGAAATGGGGAGGAGCTACATTGGCATCGGCTCCTGCAGCGCCCTCAATAAATGACTGGCATTATTATGTTTACACTTTTGACGGGACAACACACAGACTTTATGTTGACGGCGTTCCTAGTCAAAGTACCACCGCAGCCCAGACCGGCATACCGAATGAGGCAAACCTGGGTCGCTACAACGATGGGGCTGGCGGCGCTGAATATTTCAACGGCTATCTCGATGAGGCAAGGTATTCAGTTACAGCCAGGTCAGCCGGATGGATCACAACCGAATTCAACAATCAGAACGATCAGGCAATAGGTACAGGAAAGTTCATTCTGAGCGTAAGCGGAGAAGAAGTATATAATCCCCCTTCAAACTACATTTTCGACCTGTGTGAGGGAACTACAGTTAGCTACGGCATTCCCTCGCAGGCCGGCCATACATATATCTGGACAATAACAGGAGGAACCCCGGCAACATTCACGGGCAATCCGGTTACAGTAACATGGGGTACCCCGGGAACAGGTACAGTAATGCTGAATGACGACAATGGCTTATGTGACAGGAATTCGCCCGTTTACAGTGTGGTTATCCGTCCCAGGCCACAGGCACCTTCCCTTAATACAAAAACGCCAAACCTTCCTGAAGTCTGCGCCGGACAATCGGTTTCCGCAACTTTTTATCCCGGAACCGGGGGAGTTGGATGCACAGATTCTTACCAGTACCGGTTTGACGGGACAGCAGGAACATGGCAGCCCTATTCCGCCGGAACCGGATTGAATACAGCGACACACACATTTGTAGAGATCCGCGGCCGCCGGGCAGGTTGCACCGGAGGTCCAGGCTGTACCGAAAGTGAATGGGTAGACCTGGCATCATGGATTGTCAACTCTCAACCGGTCGCACCCACAATCGCTATAAAAACACCGGCCCTCACGGAGGTTTGTGCCGGTCAGACAGTGTCGGCAACTTTCAATCCCGGTTCAGGGGGTGTTGGCTGCACGGATGCCTTCCAGTATCGCTTTGATGGAGGTGCCTGGCAAAATTACACATCAGGCCAGTCCTTAAGTACGTCCGGTCATGTGTCAGTTGCAATCAGGGGCCGGAGAGGCGGATGCACAAGCTTATCAGGCTGTATTGGCACCTCCTGGTCTGATTTGGCGACATGGACTGTGAACCCACAGCCGCTGGCTCCAACAATAAACACCAGAATACCCGACCTCACTGCTGTCTGCGAAGGCGCATTGGTTTCAGCCACATTCAATTCCGGTACAGGAGGAGTTGGATGCCCGGATTCGTTCCAGTACCGCTTCGACGGAACGGGTGCCTGGAATGATTACACCCCCGGGAATACAATAAATACATCGGGTCATTCACTTGTTGAAATACAGGGAAGAAGATCAGATTGTACAACAGGATCAGGATGCACGGGCACCAGCTGGGTCACACTTTCATCATGGAATATAAATCCACAGCCGACAGTACCGTCGCTTAATGTCAGGACACCCGATCTTTCGGCAGTATGTGCCGGAGCGGTTGTATCAGCGACTTTCAATCCCGGTTCAGGGGGAGTCGGATGCACGGATTCATTCCGGTACAGTTATGACGGAACCGGCACCTGGACTGCTTACACCCCGGGTAGCCCGATCACAACAACAGGTCATACCTCAATAGAAATACAGGGGAGCAGATCAGGCTGCACGACAGGTTC
>CAZKTX010000097.1:0-9470 GCA_964555805.1 uncultured Rikenellaceae bacterium | reverse complement strand
CCTAAATCCCCCAGGGGGGACTTGAAATCCTCTTCATAGATGGATTTAGTTTCTTAAACACTACAAAACATTCATTGTCTGATTCTTAAAGCCCCCCTGGGGGGTTTGGGGGTCATTCATATCGGAGAGCTTCGACCGGATTTCTTGTTGCCGCCCGCCAGCTCTGCCAGCTGACAGTCAGCAGGGAAACTGCAAGTACCAATAATCCTGAAAGGGCAAAAATCCACCAGCTCAATTCTGTCTTATAGGCATACGCTTCAAGCCACCTGAACATTGCATATCCTGCAGCAGGAACAGCAATGACAAAAGCAATAATCGTCCATATGAAAAAATCAGAATTGATCAGAGAAAGGATATCAGAAATCCTTGCACCATTGATCTTCCTTATGCCGATCTCTTTCGTACGTGAACGTGTCTTCTGGTATGAGACGGCAAAAAGGCCGATCATTGACAGGAAAAGACTTATTACTGAACATGTTGTGATAAGCCTTTTAAAGTTGACATTCTCCCTGTGATACCATTCGTAACGGTCGCCCATGGATTCTATATTTAAAGGATAATCGGGAATAAGTTTCTGCCAGACTGAAGAAATAGCTTCTCTGACCTGAGGAATCTGGTTCTCAGTTGCTTTCACCATTAGATGACCGCCTGTATTACTGAATGAAATGAAAGCCGGTTCAACAAAAGATTTGAGATCTGAATAATGAAAATCCTTAACTATTCCTGCTATTATTTTATTTTCCATCCCGGGGATTCCCTTTCCTATAAGATCCTGGTCTTTGAATAAACTGGCAAAGGATTCATTTATAAGGCACTTGTCGGTGTTTGCAGAAAGAGTTCCGGAAAAATCATCTCCGGCAACAAGTTCAATTCCAAGCACTGAGAGGTAATTTTCATCCCCGATGAATCCCGAAGGAGAGTATTGTTTTTCAACTCCGTTCTCCTGATATTTTAATGCCAGCAGAAAGTGCTCGAGAAGCGGAGAAGCCCCTACCACCGAAACATTTTTTACAGAACTGTGTTTCATCAGTTCCTCCTTAAACACTCCTGCCTTGTCTTTATACTGCGGAGGAATTCTAACCTCAATAACCTCTCTGTCCAACCCGATCGGTTTATTTGTTATGAAATTCATCTGGCGTATTATAACTATGGAACAAATAATCAGTGCCATTGAACTGGCTAGCTGAAGCACATTAAAGGCAGGTATCTGAATTGTCTTTATCTTATGGTCCTGATCAGTCTTTAGCAGGTTTAAGCCCAGATTTGAGTTCACCAGATAGTAAGTGAAGAAAAAGGTGATCAGAATCAAAAGAACGGGTACAGCTGCCAGAATTGCAATTTGTCCTGGTTTGAAGATGAAGGAACCTGTGATCCCGCTGCCTGTCAGGTTGTTAAAGAAGGTCAATCCGTCATGCATAAGGAAAAGGCCCAGGAAGAATGAGAAAACCACAATAATGCCATTCTCCAGAAGAAACCTGAATGTCAGGTTTGACAGAGAACTGCCGTTTATTCGTCGCAGGTAAAATTCCTTCTTTTTCCTGTGGAACTTATTTGCCAGTACCGCCAGATAGTTAAATACAGCGACTCCCATTATCAAAAGTCCGATAATCATTGCAATCCACAAATCTCTTTTATCACGGTTATTCTCGACATTCGAACCCCTTGATGTATCGAAATATGCGAGCCGGAGAGGCTCAAGGTAATATTGTCCCGGTCCGCCTGTATTAATAACCGGAATTACATCCCTTTTTTCTGAAAAGATTGTTTCCATCTCATCCGGATCAGTCTGAGCGGTCAGGCTTATATAACAACGGCTGTCGACATCACCGATCAGGCGAACCATATCGAAATTTATCTGGGTATTTTGAACTGGCTTTTCGAATACACCTGTAACGGTCATCTCATCTGTTTGTTTCTGAGTAACAAGTGAAATAATCTTTCCGACCGGGTCCTTATCCCCAAAATATTTTTTTGCTATTTCACTTGAAATGACCAGACTGTTACCGGATTCCAGTGCTGTTTCCGGATTATTGGTCCTCAGCTTATAAGAAAAAAATCGGAAGAAGTTTTCTGAAGCTCCGATAATCATCGGTTTATCGAAATAATCTTCATTATCTGCAATTATCTTAAGAGCATTGGAATTGTTTATCCGACAGAAATCTTCGACCCCGGCAAAATTACTCTTCATGAATTCTGCCGATCCGAAACGGCAGTGATACATTTTTTTACCCGGGATCCAGGGATCATCGCATTTGAGCGCATAAATCCGGTCACTGTTTTTATGAAAATTATCCGTGCCCAGTTCCCTGCTGATAAAAAGAACGACCAGGATAATGCTTGCCAGTCCAACGGCAAGACTGATTAGTATTACCAGATTATTCAACCTGTCCCTGATAATGCTTCTGATAATCTGGTTTAGATTCATAACGTTGTCAATCTGGTTAAAGTAAAGTTATTCATACCGGAGAGCTTCAACGGGATTTCTTGTCGCCGCCCGCCAGCTCTGCCAGCTGATTGCTGCCAATGCAATAATGCAGGCAATGACCGGACCGGCTACAAAGGCCCAGTATGGCATTGGAGTTCTGAAATTAAACCTCGACAGAAACACATTTCCCAGAATAAATGCAAGCGGAACTGATATTATAGAAGCAATTATCATCCATTTTAAATAGTTTAACCCAAGTAGTTTTATAATTGAAAAGACAGACGCCCCGTTTAACTTTCTTATTCCAATTTCCTTTGTCCTGCTTTCGGCAGTAAATGCTGCGAGACCCGATAATCCGAGACAGGCAAGAAGCAATGATACTATAAATGCAAGGCCGACAAGATTGGAGATAGTTGTGATTTCCGGCCGCTTCAGCATATCGCTGAAGAGACCTGCCTGAAATGTACTTTCTGTTTCATACCTGTCTAAAACCTCTTTAACTTTACCAGTCAGATCAGCATATTTTCTGTCTTCAAAACTTATAAGCAGATCGCTGCTGACTTCACCGGTCAGTGAAATAATAGTCGGGGTATAGGGTCCGGCAAGGTCGATTGTATGAAAATCCCTGAAAACTCCAACAATTGTTCCTTTTTTACCATCCAGAGTAATTGTCCTGCCAACAGGATTATCATAGTCCATTACTTTTGCTGCAATATCATTTATAACAAAACTGGCTGAATCAGAAGGGTATGACCTGTCGAAATATCTTCCGTCCGAAATTTTCAGTTTCACCACCTCATCATAATCGAAATCGCTCTTTATACTCCAGAAATGAATCTCCTGAGCCGGATCCTTCTCCTCCCAGCTTATATCATTAGTAACAGTTGCACCCTGTGCAGGGACGCAGTTTGAAAAGCTTACCGCACTGATCCCCGGAATCGATAGCAGATCGGTCCTGATACTTTCCGGATGCGCCTGATTCTCCTTTAAACCGGATACGATCATAAGACGGTCCTTGTCAAAACCAAAATCATAATTTCTGAAAAAACCATCCTGCACCTTAACTATCATAACGAAGATAATCAGGACAATGGGTATTGTAAACTGAAAAACAATGAGACCCTGCCGGAATGCAGAGAAGCTGCTGCCTGTAAGAATCCCGCCCTTCAGGATGTTTACAGGTTTTGAAGAAGAGAGATAAATAGCTGGCAGCAGGCCTGAGGCAATCGCGGTAAAAATTGCAATACCTGCAAAGATCATTATGATCCTGAAATCAGTGAATTCAAATTGCACGTCATCATTTAAAGTCCTGTTTAAGATACCCACGGATAAGTGTACAAGATCGATTGAAGTCAGAAGACTTAAAAATGTAATTATAAATGCCTCTCCCAGTTGCTGATTAATAATATCTGATTTTCGTGCCCCTACAACTTTTTTTATGCCTGCTTCCCTGTGCCGCCTTATATTCAGAGCTATTGTGAGATTGATAAAATTAAAGCATGCGATAAGCAGGATTGCAAATCCGATAGATCCAATAAGTACAACGTTCCGCATTTCTCTCCATATCCTTCGCCCTCCCGAATAAGAATAAAGTATCTTCTCTTTAAGCGGAAAAAGAAAGAGTTCCTGGTTAAGGGTAGTCTCCTGTTCTCTTATCAGGTTTTTCATCTTTTGGTTAGCAGCGCTGACATTTGCATTTTCTGATAGCAAAGCCCATGTCTGACAAGCAGTTGCTCCGATCTCAAGTGACCATGGATTTGCTGAAAGGAATTTTGAGAACGGAATTATAAAATCGAAGCGGAGATATGATTGTGAAGGAACATCAGTCAGAATGCCAGTAACTGTGAATACCTCCTGTCCTGAATCCTCATTCATTATCAATGTTTTCCCTATACAATCTGTGGTTTTGAAAAACTTAATTGCCATCCGTTCCGAAATTACTATTGAATTATTTTCAGAAAGGACACCTGAATGCGGACCAGATGCCAGGGGGAATGAAAATATTTCAAGGAAATCAGGATCAGCGTAAATCCCATTCTCCGTAAAGGACACATTGCCGTTATTGAATGTATAATCGCGGGAAACTACCCTTGGGAATGCCTCAATTTCAGGGACATTCTCTTTAAGCATGTCCGGAAGTGAAGCGGAAAGAAGCTCTTTTGGAAACTGGTCGCCATTGAAGTAAGTAACATTAGCTTCAACTTCATAAAGTCTGTCATAATTAGAATGAAACCTGTCATAACCTGTTACGCGGGTTATATTCAGCGCCGCAACTATTGCACAGGTGAGTCCGAAAGTAAGACACAGGTAATTCAGAACTGTGTATGATTTATTCCGCCAGAAAAACCTGAAAGCTGTTTTGAAAAAATTAAGTAACATGGTGTTCAATAATTAATTATCCTTCTTAGAGTCCATTAAAATCCATCCCTATCCCGAAAGCTTTCGGGACCCCCAGGGGGGACTTGAAATCCTATACCATTGGCGGATTTATTATCATAAAATACAAATATTCAATGTTCGCTTCTCAAAACACCCCCTTCCCAACCTTCCCCCAGGGGGGCAGGAGCAGCACGCTTTTTCTCCCATGGACGAAGCGTCACAAGCCTTTCCCCCTTGGGGGGTTTGGGGGTATAGCCCCCCTTTAGGGGGGGTGGGGGGTAAAAACTATTCATACCTCAATGCCTCCACCGGATTCCTTGTTGCCGCCCGCCAGCTCTGCCAGCTCACTGTAAGAAGTGAAATTATTATTGCCGATAAAGCTGCCAGTACAAAGATCCACCAGCTTATTCCGGTTCTGTAGGCAAATCGTTCCATCCACTTTGAGATGAGCCAGTAAGAAACGGGAACCGACACAGCTATAGCCACAAGCACCCATTTGATGTAAGCTGCATTAAGCATCAGCAATACTTCCGGTTCCGAAGCTCCGGTAACTTTCCTGATGCCTATTTCCTTTTCTCTTTTCCCTATGCTTATAAGCGATATCCCAAATAATCCCATAATTGATAATACAAGCGCCAGAAGTGAAAACGCCCTGATAATGCGGCTCTGGTTTCTTTCGCGTGCATAGAAATTCTCCACCTGGTCAGTCAGATAGCGTACTTCAAAAATTTCATCCGGTGAAATCTGAGAATATAGATCCCTGAATTGCTTAATTATCTTTTCATCATTCACACCGTCAGTTTTGATTGCCAGAAGCCCCATCCTGGCAGGATTCTGAGGCAGGATTACAATTGGCTGAATAGTTGAATGCAGGGAATGTGCATGAAAATCCCTTACAACTCCCCTAACCTTGAAAGCAAGCAGGTTATCTCCTGCTTTAACATTATGCACTTTGGCAGCCGATTCATTAATAAGAACTTCAGGCGGGCCCTCCTTGTAGGGACCGAAAGATGATCCGTCAATAACCTCAATGCCCAGCAGCTCGGTCATTCCCTCACCCATTATAAGGCCATCAAACCTGATCCTTTCTCCCGATGCGTCTGCCAGGTTGATTGGCAGGAAATTTCCAAACGGCGGAATGAAAGAGCCACCGGCAACATTAAGCACTCCGGGTATCTTCCTGATCTCATCGCACAGAGTGAGGAAACTGTTCCTCAACTCGTCAGAAGTGAGATCAGCCACAATAACATTCCCGGGATTAATGCCCTTGTAACCGCTCCTCGAATAGTTCAGTTGCTTTGAGACAGCAATAAGTCCTGTCACAAGAATCATATAGATAGTGAAATGGAGCAAAAGGAACGAGTAATTCCATCTTTTCGACCCGTTCTTTCCGGGTATCCTTCCCGAGATCATTTTTAAAGCAGGTATCCGTGAATAATTCAGCCCAATAATCCAGCCCGACAGCAAACCGGTAAGGAGAATAAGCATTACAAGCAAGATCCACAACAGGGGAGTAAGAAAGATCTGACCTGAAAGTGTTTTGCCAAGAGTGTTATTTATAAAAGGAATACCTGAATCAATAACAAAAAATGCCGGAACAAGACTCAGTATTACAACAACAAAGGATTCCAGAATAACCATCCTCCTGATCTTTCGATTAGAAGCGCCATAAACTTTTCTTGTCCCCAGTTCCCTGGTTCGTTCAGACACTCCCGCCCGGGAAAGAAGAACAAAATTAGCGAGCGAGATCATAAGGATCATAAATGATATAATTTCATAGTATTTTAGTTCTTCAGCATTACCCCTGCGGAGGAAAAAGCTCCCGTTTATATCTTCAGAACCGAGATATATATCAGCAACAGGCTGTAAATTATACCGGAGTGTATCCTGTCCGGGGTTGGCTATCAGTTCCTTGTATTTTTCCATTTTAGCAGGCAGAGCTGCAGGATCTGCATTCTTGTCAAGGACCAGGAGTGAAAGGAATTCCGAATTCCTCCATCCCAGCGGCTGAGTTTCCGATGTCCCGTATTCACCCAGGTCTCTCTGGAACTGAGCCAGCATCTTCTGAGATAGTAATATATCGGCAATTAATTCAGGATGAAGTGTCGAATTTGAACGAATCTCCTTGTAAACTCCTGAAACTGTGAGCTTTAAAAACCCTTCCGGGAATCGCACCTCGATAACTTCGCCCGGAGCAGAAAGGTTCCCGAAATACTTCATGGCCGATCTTTCAGAGATTGCAACCTCGCTCATTGAAGCAGCCGGGGTACCTGAGATAAAATCAATTCCCATGATCCTGAAAACCGACGGATCGGCAAACCCAAAATCTTCCTCCCTCACAATCTCGTTTGCCGGAGTCTTAAGCTGTACGGAACCCGACTGGTAATACCTGAAATAATCCTTTACTTCCGGAAATTCATTTTTCATCGATTCCGCAATAGGAAAATGCACCTGGGAATTTGTACCGGAAATTATGCGATACACATTCCTGTGGTCAGGAATGAAAGTATCAAACGATTTTTCATGGATCACAAGGGCTAAAAGGACAATTATGCACCCAAGTCCTATTCCCAGTCCAAGAATACTGATTATAGAAGTTACCTTCTTTCGCAGAATACTTCTGAATGCCGTTGTTAATTCCTGCTTAATCATGGCATTATATTTTTTAAAAGATAAACCAAAATGATGCCATTGTTATATGTTGTTGAATTTCTATATCTTATATTATCACCACCATACAGCAAGTTAATATTTTTTACGTTTTTATGTAAAATATTTTAACGATATTTTGAATTTTGCTTTTATTTAAAATAATTTTAACCACGGAGAACACGGAGAAACACAGAGAGGAAAAGAAAAAATAATAAAAACATGAAGTGGATTTGACCTCCGTGTCCCTCCGTGAAATCCGTGGTAAAAACCATTTAGAAAAATGTCTGTACAGAAAGCCAGCATAATGGTAGTCGACGATAACAAGAGCATCCTGAGCGCTCTTGAGATCCTGCTTGTCCCGGAATTCGGCGAGGTTACGCTGATTTCAAATCCAAATCAGATAATAAACGGGCTCAGGAAGAAAGACTATAACCTTGTTATTCTTGACATGAATTTTACTGCCGGAATCAAGTCGGGTAACGAAGGCATTTACTGGCTTGGAAGGATAAGGGAAGCCTTTCCTGAAATATCCGTTGTGATGATAACGGCTTACGGCGATATTGAAACTGCTGTTAAAGCCCTCAAGGCAGGCGCTTCCGATTTTGTTGTGAAACCCTGGGATAATGAAAAACTGCTTGCAACTCTCAGGCTTGCCCTCCAGCTTAATCGTTCGCTTAAGGAAGTCAATGTCCTCAGGGACAGGGAATCTGTTCTTAAGCGCGAGATGAACCGGGAACACAGGTATATTATTGGTTCTTCACCACAGATAATGAAGGTATTGAAGCTTGCCCGGAAGGTGGCAAGGACCGATGCCAACGTCCTTATAACCGGTGAGAACGGAACCGGCAAGGAGCTTATAGCCCGGGAAATTCACCGGATGTCGGACAGGTCGGGGGAACTGATGATAAGCGTCGATATGGGAGCAATAACCGAAACACTGTTTGAAAGTGAGTTATTCGGACATGTAAAGGGCTCTTTTACAGATGCAAGGGAAAACAGGCAGGGTAAATTTGAGATCGCACACAAGGGAACTCTCTTCCTCGATGAAATCGGAAATCTTTCATTTCACCTCCAGTCCAAACTGTTGGCCGCGATTGAAAACAGGCAGATAACCAGGATCGGATCGAACGTACCCATACAGGTGGATATCAGACTGATCTGTGCTACAAACAGAAACATTGACAATATGGTTGCAGAAGGTCTCTTCAGGGAGGATCTTCTTTACCGCATCAATACAATTCAGATTGAATTGCCTCCCTTAAGAGAACGTGGAAAAGATATTGTCGCACTTGCTGAATTCTTCCTTCAGAAATATACATTTAAATACAACAAGGGGAATTTAAAGATCAACAGGCTGGCTGTGGACAAGCTAATGGATTATTCATGGCCCGGAAACATAAGGGAATTACAGAACACAATTGAGAAAGCCGTTATCCTGTGCGACACGGCAGTTATAAAACCTGAAGACCTTTACCTCAAACCCGCCTCAAGAAGCATTGGTTTTGATTCAATTGCAACTCTGGAAGATGTGGAACAAAGAATGATTTCACTTGCAATTGAAAAAAATAACGGAAACCTCACTGCCGCAGCCGAACAGCTCGGGATAACAAGACAGACTTTATACAACAGGATGAAAAAAGATAAAAGATGATAAGTAAAAACCTATATGTCAACATCATAACAAGGGTTCTCGCGATCGTCATGCTTTCCGTCCTGCTTGGGTATATTATTTTCTCGGTCGGGTCGGTACGCTTGACGGTCCTGTGTATCCTGGCAATAATCCTTGTAACTGCTGGTCTTATCGCATATCTGAACAGAACAAACAGGAATATCAGGTTCTTCTTTGATTCAGTGGCAGATGATGATTCGAATCTTTCCTTCCCTGTTGATAACAAGAGCGGTATAGTACGGGAACTGCACCAGAGCATGAATAGTTTCAACAATCAATTGCAAAAGCTGAAATTCGAGATCAGGAAGCAGGAACAATATTTCAGAAGAATACTTGAACATCTTG
>CAZKTX010000096.1:0-9472 GCA_964555805.1 uncultured Rikenellaceae bacterium | reverse complement strand
GGAGAAGGTGATAAACTGATACTTGAATTTGAGCATACCGGAAGCGGTCTTGCAGTAAAGGGTGGTGGTGATCTGAATTGTTTCGAGCTGGCCGGCAGCGACCGTAAATTTGTCTGGGCGGAGGCCTCTGTTGAAAATAACAAGGTTGTTGTAAGAAGCAAAGAGATTACTCAACCGGTTTATGTCAGATATGCATGGGCCGATAATCCGGAGTCTGCAAATCTGTACAATGCCGAAGGTCTTCCCGCATCTCCCTTTGAGGCAGAAAAGGCAAAATGAGAACTCCTGCAAAAAAACCGCCCGCACATCTTGGAATATGCGGGCGGCCCGTTTGAATTAACCAAAACCGGATTATTTAACGAATTTGGCGTTTTTAAGATATTCGGCGCTAAGCCTTATACCATCAAGTGATTCTTTCAGCATTGCAGCCTGTGCCTGAGGGTCTCTCTGGCCAAAACCACCGGCATTACCGGCCGGTGCACCGCCCTGCCTTCCCTGCGGAGGAGCGCCTGCCTGTTGACCCTGGGGAGGACCCTGCCGCTGACCGGCCTGACCCTGAGGAGGACCCTGCGGCTGACCCTGCTGTCCCTGGCCTCCCTGGCTCATCCTCTGCTTCATCATATCCATCATCGCAATAGACTGTTTCCTCTGCTCATCGGTCATTTTGGCCTCCATCTCGACAAACCAGTCCTTGTGACCGTTTTTGTAAAACTGCTTGAAAATAGCCTTGTAATCTATCTTGCCGCTCTCGCCGATTACATAGTCATCCTTTATATGCAGCACGCTGAATCTGTCGGGATATTTCTTCAGGTAAGTTACGGGATCCATTCCACCAATCGTGATCCAGTAAACATCCATCTGGAAGAATACCTTGTCGGGATCTGTATTCTGAATAAGAAAATCCTCGAAAGTAAGATTGGTTGTTGGCACTGTTGCGAACTCCATACTGTGATTATGGTATCCGAATTTAATTCCTCTTTTATTAGCCTCGGCACCTATCTGGTTCAATAAGCTGCACTCAGCCTTCAGCGCTTCAACATCGGATGACCAGGTGTTCATGGGTAAGACAACATATTTGCATCCCATTATCTTGTGGTCGTCTAAAAGCTTCCCCCAGGCCTCAAGAGTACCCGCTACATCCTTTGCATCAAATTTGGCCCTGGCATGGCTGGAGATAATATTCAACCCGTATTTTTTCGCAAGAGCTGCGTAGTCGGCAGGAGAATATCCTGCTACAGTGCCTCTTCCGGCATTGTAGTTTGATATCTCCATAACTGTGTAGCCAAAATCTCCAAGAGCCTTCAGTGAACCCTCAACATCTGATTCGAGCCCTTTCACTGAATAGGTTGCAATACCGATTTGCTTCTTTTTAGCCTTTGGCGCTCCTTCAACAGAAGCAACCGGAATCAGCAGAGCCAAAAGAAGTACATAAGTTATAAGTGACGTTTTTTTCATGATTTAAAAAATTTGTATAACATTTTTGTGAATAATCTAAGCTATTATGACAATCCAAACGTACGTTTCATTTCCGGAAATCAAATAATTTTTCAACTTTTGGAATTATACTTTTTTCCCACCGGATGTAATCTTTTTTTATGCTATTTTTCAACCCCGATTTGGATGTTGGATATATTTATCAGCATCTGACAGGGGCGATTTATTACAAAACCATTTTTCACAATTTTAATTTTTTCAGATATGTTAAAAGAAAATTCCGGCAAAAGCAACTCCCGTGGTAAGGCAATATCCCGCAGGAGTTTCTTGAGGACAACTACGGCTGCTTCAGCCGCCTTTACGATTATTCCAGGTGTGGCGATGGGCAAGAAGCTCGGCTACATGGCTCCGAGCGACACCCTGAACGTGGCCCTGATTGGCGCAGGCAGTCAGGGATCGGGCGATATCGGCAGCATCTGCAAGCCCGAAGTAGCACAGGCGGCCCAGGGTCCGATGGGCATGGCTTCCAGGGCAGGCACAGAAAAACTTGTTGCAGTATGCGACGTCGACTGGGGTTACGGTCCGGTTACAGGAACATTTGCTAAGTATCCCAGTGCAAAAAAATACAAGGACTGGAGATTGATGTTTGATGAGATGGGCAAATCGATCGACGCTGTTGTTATTGCAACTGCCGATCATAATCATGCCAATCCGGCAGCAACCGCAATGACTCTCGGAAAACATGTTTATGTTGAGAAACCTCTTACTCATACTATTTACGAATCACGTCTCCTTACAAAACTTGCCAAACAGTATGGCATTGCAACACAAATGGGAAACCAGGGCTCTTCAGGCGCCGGCGTTCGCCAGGCATGCGCATGGGCATGGGCAGGTGAGATCGGCGATGTAAGAAAAGTCGACGTGTGGTCAAGCCGCCCGATATGGCCTCAGGGACTCGATACCCCCACTGAAGCCATGAAAGTGCCAAAAACCCTCGACTGGAATCTGTGGATTGGCCACATGCCGTTCCGTCCTTACAACACTGCCTATACTCCATGGAACTTCAGGGGCTGGTGGGATTTCGGAACCGGAGCTTTTGGCGACATGGCCTGTCATAACATGCACCCTGTTTTCAAGGTGTTGCAGCTCGGTTACCCTGTCAAAGCTCAGGGACAGTCCACAACCCTCAAGAAGGATGCCTGCCCTCATGCCCAGATAGTTAAAATGACCTTCCCTGCCCGTCCGAACCTTCCGCACATGGCTATGCCCGAAGTGGAAGTAACCTGGTACGACGGCGGATTCCGCGCGATGGCGCCTGATATCCTTCCGGAAGGCAAAACATGGCAGGGTGAAGGCTGCGCCCTTTATGGAACCAAGGATACTCTTATCCTGGGAAGCCATGGGGCCAATGCTTACCTTCTGTCGGGACGCACTCCAAAGTCGCCCGAAGTTCTCAGGGCCGTCCCTGACAACAACCACTACCTCGACTGGGTGGCCGCCTGCAAGGATCCCGACCTTCGCAATAAGATCGCTTCTCATTTCGGCGAAGCAGGACCTTTCAACGAAATGGTTCTGATGGGCGTTCTTGCCGTTCGTCTCCAGAAGCTCAACAGGATACTCGAATGGGACGGAGAAAATATGCAGTTTACAAACATCTCCGATACCGACAGGGTTTCTATATTCTCTCAGACTATGGATATGGGAAGGATGATGGCACAAGCCAACTCACAGGCCAGAACAGCCGGTGGAGCAGCTCCTGCACGCGGAGGCGCTCCTGCAGGCGGAGCTCCGGCCGGCGGACCCGGCGGCCAGAGGCCAGCTGATCCGAGCGTTGTAAATGCAAAAGAATTCGTAACATCCCTGATCAGGCATGAATACCTTAATGGCTTCAAACTGCCTGATATGCCGGCATAATGCCTTGCTTTAGATCGATCTGAAGGGCAACTCATATCTACCCTGAGCTGCCCTTCATCTTTTTTACTATGTAGTGAACTTTCATGTAAAATCTTAGCGTATTTTTTACGCTAAGATTGCTCAATTGAAAATTATTCCGTAAATTGTATTGATAAAAATTCCGATGAATCTCAATCCCCATATTTCGGTCGACTGTGTTATCTTCGGCTTCAGTGAAGGGACCCTGAAGGTTTTGCTTATCGAGAGGGAAAAGGAAAAAGGCCAGAAACTGGGCGGGCATAAACTGAAACTTCCCGGCAGCCTTATCTCAGAACAGGAGGATCTGGATACCTCAGCTATCAGGACACTCAAAGAACTCACCGGCCTTAATAATATTTTCCTGAAACAGTACGCTGTCTTTGGCGAACCTCAACGCCTGAAACCACAGGAGGATCTTCAATGGCTGCGACGTACAAGCGGTGTGAAGGTCGACAGGGTTGTTACAGTTGCTTATTATTCCCTTATCAAGATTTCCGACAGCGCAATTACCGAGAAAACAATCTGGCATCCGGTTGATAAACTGCCGGAACTGATCTTCGACCATAATCATATAGTAATGGAAGCCCTCCTTAACCTGAGGAATGAATTCCGTAACAAACCGCTTTGCTTCGAACTGCTTCCCAAAAAATTCACCCTGCGGCAACTCCAGGATATTTTCGAATCAATTCTTAACATTTCTCTCGATAGCAGGAATTTCAGAAAGAAGATCCGGAAAATGAATTTCCTGACTGCATTACCGGAAAAAGAAAAAAATGTCAACCATAAGCCTGCCAAATTGTACAAGTTCGACAGGCACCGCTTTGAAAAGAAAGAGATACCCCTGATATGACAGGAATCTTTGGCCTCCAATGTAACAAGGACGATTCAGAAAGGGAGACAAATATCAGAATTGGCACAAAACGACTTTCAGCAGTACTCCAGGCCCACTCATTCAATACATTCAAAATAAAATAACACTATAAATCTATGAAGAAAGTAACTGTTCTCCTTCTGGTTCTCATTGTAGCTGGCTCCCCGTTGTTCTCACAGCAGCCGGCACAGCCTGCCAGGACCAATCCGCCTGCTTTCACAGGAATGGGTGGAAATGATTTCTCTTCAGTTATCGACCGCAGCAAGCCGGTGACTTACACGAATCCGGTGATACCAGGCTTCTGGTCCGACCCAAGCGTTTGCCGTGTCGGGGAAGATTACTATCTGGTTACAAGTACCTTTGAATATTTCCCCGGGGTCCCTGTGTTTCACAGCAAAGATCTTGTCAACTGGGAAATGATTGGCTATTGCATCGACAGGGCAACACAACTTCCCGGCGGCCTGAACATTTTTGCCACTACTATCAGGCATAACAAAGGCACATTCTATATGATCACAACAAACGTGGGAACGGGAGGCAATTTTTATGTAACTGCCACAAATCCTGCCGGTCCATGGTCAGATCCCATTTTTATTGCTGCACAGGGAATTGATCCCGACCTATTTTTCGATGATGACGGGAAGGTATATGTTATTTCTTCAACTTTTGTCCTTTTTGAAATCGACATCAACACAGGAAAATTCCTGTCGGAAGGCAGAAAGGTATGGAGCGGAAATGGCGGCCGTTATCCCGAAGGACCGCACATCTATAAAAAGGATGGCTTTTATTATTTGATGGCCGCCGAAGGAGGAACTGAAGAAGCTCATTCCGAGACTATTGCCAGAAGCAAGAACATCTGGGGGCCCTATAATTCAAATCCATCAAATCCAATCCTCACAAACTGCAATGCAGCCGGACAGGGAAGTCCCATCCAGGGCCTCGGTCATGCTGATATTATTCAGGCTCACGATGGTTCATGGTGGATTGTGTTCCATGGTTACAGAAGTATAGGAGGAACCCATCACATTATCGGCAGGGAGACCTGCCTTGCTCCGGTAAGCTGGCCTGAAAACGGCTGGCCTGTTGTTAACGGCAATGGCACAATAACAACTGATATGACCTGCCCCACACTTCCTTTGAAACCTTTTGAAGCCTTGCCTTCCCTGAGCGACTTCAGCTCAGACAAACTGGCCCTGAACTTGAATTACCTGAGGTATCCTTCCCGGGAAAATTACTCGCTCTCATCCAGGAAAGGTTTTTTAAGGCTTAAAGGCTCCGAACAAACAATCGAGGACCGCAAATCACCGACTTTCATCGGAAGACGGGTTCAGGATCTGTCATTTACAGCCTCAACACAACTGGAATTCAATCCTTCAGATGCTAATGAAGAAGCAGGATTTATACTCCTCAACAACGGAGCCCATTTCGACATTCTTATAAAACGATCGGGAGGAAAGAGGGTTGCTGTCGCCAGCCTCAGGTTCGGCAATGTGGTGCATGAATCAGATGCCGTGGTTCTCAAACCAGGTCCTGTAAAGCTTATAATTAAGGGTGAAAGATCAAACTTCACATTTATGTGCCAGCAGGGCAACGACAAACCCAAAGAGCTGATAAGGTCAATGGCCAGATACCTGAGTTCCGAGACTGTCGGTGGGTTCACCGGGCTTTACGTTGGTATGTATGCAACAGGCAACGGCAAACCATGCGCTGCCTTTGCTGATTACGACTGGTTCGAATATAAAAAAGATGAATAACCTTTTAATCAACGTATTATCATGAGGAAACAATTTCTTCTGTTTGCCGGCTTGCTTTTAATGATTCAGCTTCAGGGTCAGATTACCGGGACCTGGGGTGATCAGGGCAACGGGACATTCATCAATCCTGTCCTGAATGCAGACTATTCCGATCCCGACGTTATCAGAGTAGATTCCAAATACTACATGGTCTGCTCCGAATTTCACTTCATGGGCATGCCTGTTCTGGAATCGGACGATATGATAAACTGGAAGATAATCTCTCAGGTTTATGACAACATAAGCTTCCCGGGTTATGATACCAACGAAAAGTACGGACGGGGATCGTGGGCGCCTGCAATCCGCTGGCACGAAAACAGATTCTGGGTATATTTCTGCACTCCCGACGAGGGACTCTTCATGAGTTCAGCTCCATCAGCAGCAGGGCCCTGGGAACCACTTACTGTCGTAAAGGAAATTGCAGGATGGGAAGATCCATGTCCTTTCTGGGATGAGAACGGAACCGGATACCTCGGACACAGCAAAGTTGGAGCCGGACCCATAATTATCCATAAACTCAGTCCCGACGGGAAGTCGCTCCTTGATGACGGACTGACAGTTTATACAGGACCGGTCGCCGAAGGAACAAAGATCCACAAACTGAACGGTTACTACTACCTTAGCATTCCTGAAGGAGGCGTGGAAAGAGGCTGGCAGACAATACTGAGATCAAAAGGAATTTACGGTCCATACGAGAAAAAGGTGGTCCTCGAAAAGGGAAGTACTCCAATCAACGGCCCTCATCAGGGCTCCCTTGTTGACACACCCGACGGTGAGTGGTGGTTCTATCACTTCCAGTCCGACGGAGCAATGGGAAGGGTTGTTCATCTGCAGCCTGTAACCTGGCAGGAAGACTGGCCTGTGATAGGAGTTGACATTGACAGAAACGGAATCGGAGAACCTGTATATGTGTGGAAGAAGCCATCAATAAAGGGTGATTTCAAAATATCAGCTCCGCAGTCGGATGATGATTTTAATTCCGCTTCGCCCGGACTTCAGTGGCAATGGAATCATAACCCGGTAAAAGAACTATGTTCAATGGCAACAAAACCCGGATACCTCTCCCTAACAGCTCAAAAATCAGAAAACTTCCTTAAAGCCCGAAATACACTTACTCAGAAAATCATGGGAGCCTCAGGCGAAGCTGTTGCAGAACTGGATGTAACCGGTCTGACCGACGGACAGAAAGCCGGCCTTTGCAGTATGGGCGGAAGGAACAACAATCTGGTCGGGATATCAAAAAAAGGATCACAACTTTTTGTCTATGCCGAAAAAAACGGGAATGTAATTTCCGAAAATGCGTTCAAGGGGAAAAGAATATTTCTGAAAGTCAGACTCGACATCCGGGGCAATATCAACCAGTTCTTTTACAGTATCGACAACAAACAATTCATATCTGTTGGCGAAACTTTCCTTACATCGGCGGGATTCTGGAAGGGTAGCCGACTGGGACTCTATTCATACAATGAGAAGGCCGACGGCGGAATTGCTGCATTCAACTGGTTCAGATATGACTATGACGGCCCGAAAGGCAGATAATCATATTTCAGAATCTGATAACATTAACAGAGAATCCCTCGCCGCCGCAAAACATAACGTCACCAAGGCAGGCGATGGCATGAAGATCTTTACCTGAGATTATTGCCGATGCATTGCATTTTGTACACGAAGGCAGACTGAATATCTCCCCATTGCCGCATGCCAGTATATACTGGTCGCGAGGCTCATCATATGCAACACTGTTAGGACAGTTAACCAGGAAACTGATACTTCCGTGATCATCCCGGTAGTTAAGGAGCCTTTCGGTCCAGACATTCCCCAGCGTTGAAGTAATAACTGCAGGAGAACCGTCAGTATGCTTTCCGCAGATAACAATATTATTGCCTGCTGCCAGAACTTCACTGAATATACATGGCTTATAAAATCCCGAATACTCTTTGTTATAGTCGGTTACCTTCCAGTTTAATCCGTCATCCGATTTGATTATCTCCCCCTCATCGGTGACTGCAATAAACATCTGCAAACCGGCCGCGACTGAAACTATGTTGCCTCTAACCCCCGGTTCGACAGTATTCCACGACTTACTGTTAACCGAAACAAGCAGAGTACCTTCGTCTGCTCCTGCAACAATCATATCCCGACGTGCAGCTATGCCATTTATATCCCTGTCAGTTCCTGTTTCAGCTTTCTCAAAAATAACTCCATCTTCTGTCCTGAGTACAGACCCGCCGTCACCCGCAACCAACGCAAAATCCTCCCATACAACTGCACAGTTAAGGTTGTCTTTATGTTCATCAAATGTTCTGGACTTTGTGCCTGAAAAGTCGATGAAATCTATCCTTCCTCCTGTGCCAACGGAAAGGAACTGCCCCTTGTAAGGGACCGCATCCATATAACCTTCGTAAAGCGGCTGTAACAGTTCTGATCTGACCGGACCGGTTACTTTCTCTGATGAGGAAGTGCATTTACCTGATGCTGAGAGATAAATCAACCCTGTCAGGATCAGTGCATACAATATTAACCGGCGGTAAAAGTGATTCATCAACAGAAAAAAATAAAATAAAAAGGGGGCTGCTAAAGATAATATTAAAATTACCTCGGGTACAGCCCCCTTAAACTAACCTAAACCCATCACTTACCCGTATTTTTAATATTGAAATAATCGTATGAAACCTCGAAAGGAGAATCCGGCTGTGTGGGTTGCTGCATACCCGGCATGTTCGCAAAACGTGCAAACCGGTTATCCATTGCGCCTTCACAAACCATAAGGCCTGCTTTGATATCCTTCAGCAGCATATTGATGCTGCCGACCGGCCTGAATGTCTTGCCGTCGGCCGATACTGAAGCAGTATACAGGCTCCCTTTCTTTACAAGCCTAAGCCAAAGGGTATTGTCATCACCAATTACATTAGCCATACTGAGAGTGGCGTTGGCTTTGTAATGCCCGTCCTCTTCAGTCGCAAGCATCACCGAGCCGGGACCTCCCATTGAGCCAAATCCCATTCTGCCGCCGCCTCCGGCACCGTAAACCAGCTTCACATAGTTGTCATCATCCTGATATGCTATCACTCCTCCGTTCTGACTGAAACCAGCAGGTTTGCGTGAGTAAATCACCCTGGTATCAATGGTCCAGTCGGTATTTGCACTCTGAAGAAGAAGGTTTTCGGCATTATTATTTGCAGCCTGAAGATCACCCTTCGCTGAGGTAATTGTCATGGTTCCGGCTTTTTTGGTAAGGCTCCAGTTGGCAGGGTTGCCCCTTATCCAAAGCCACTGAGGGCCGGCAGCTGTCTTGTTAAACTCGTCGCTTACCGATAAGGTTCCGAAATTTATAAGATAAGTGTTCTTCTCCACCGTAACCGGGTCAGCAAGACTGATTACTGCTGTTCCGGGAACTGCCTTTGCCTGTGCTACATCAACAGAAATTTCAGGATACGGGGAG
>CAZKTX010000095.1:0-9672 GCA_964555805.1 uncultured Rikenellaceae bacterium | reverse complement strand
ATCTTCCTTTCCTTCTCAGTTGTGCAGAGCCTTATCGCGAACGGCTGGATTATAGGTACAAGGGCCATGTAGGAATAGGCGGCGATTGCTATCGGGCCAATGTACTGGCTTTTCAGGACCTGCGAGACGAGTATTGATGTGGGTCCGTCGGCTGCGCCAATGATCCCGATCGATGCAGCATCCCTTATATCGAAACCGAGCAGTGTTGCAATAATGACTGTTGCGAAGATCCCGAACTGTGCAGCGGCCCCGAAGAGAAGCAGCCTGGGATTGGAGAGGAGCGGACCAAAATCGATCATTGCACCTATTCCGATGAAGAGAAGAATTGGCATTGCTTCAGAGGCCTCGATCCCCACAGTGAAGAGCCAGTCGATTATTCCCCTTACTTCCCCGATGCCGGGAAGAGTCTGGTTCAGGACTCCCGACAGGGGCAGGTTGACAAGTATGGCCCCGAATCCCATCGGGAGCAACAAGGGCGGTTCGAGCTTCCTGTCGATTGCCAGGTAGATGAGCAGACTGCCTGTGATCAACATCACGATCTGCTGCCAGGTAATGCTGGTTATTCCATCCAGTAAGAATTCCATTTCAGGTCTGGTTAGTTTTTTTCTCTGTTCAGATTCAGAATCAACAAAGATATCGAATTATGCAGAATGTTATTCCACCAGGTGAAAAGATGACGCCTCGCACCTCAACCTTCACTCTGGCTCGTCAGATAGCGGCTGAAAGTATCCGGGAATGACACCGTGCCTGAAAAAACCGGCTCAAAGTTTATCCCGTTCCTGCCCTTGAATAAGCCGGATACGGAATTATTTTGAATCATTTGAAGGATGTTTGATGCTTTTATATAAATTTGGCATATATACTAACCGCTAAGATAAGAAACCAGTTGGCAGGAGGAAAGGCATGAAGGCGTAAAGGCCCTGTGCCCTGAGCCAGTAACTTGAAAACAATTTCAATCACACAACCAATATTATCCACTTTTTTCCAACTTTAACAAAATTTGAATTATGAAAAAACTTTTACTTTCTCTTGTTGCTGTAACATTTTCTGCAGCGATTTTTGCACAGGGTCCTGTTTTTGGCGGATCATGGGCGCTTAACACTTCCAAAAGCACTCTTGGCGCTGAGTTTTCAATGGCTCCCAAAAATGTTATAATAGTGCATAGCGGAAATGACCTTTCTGTTGAAAAGCATTCTGAGTTCCAGGGACAGGAATTCGTTACCACCGACAAACTCACACTCGATGGTAAGGAATGCACTAATACGGCATTTCAGGACATGCAGAAGAAGTCGACCTGTGTCTGGTCAGATGACAAGACCAGCCTGAAGGTTGTTTCAAAGATGTCGATGGGAGATGGAGGCGACATAACAATAAACGAGGTTTACAAGCTCGACGGGGAGAACCTGGTTATAGAATCAACATCCAGCTCGTCGTTTGGCGATATGTCGGAAAAAATGGTTTTTGACAAAAAGTAGCTGTAAGTACACATGAGATTAAGGAGAACGGCCCTGGCTTTTTTCATATCAGCCTTTGCTGTCTGCTTTATTTATTCTCAGGAGCCGGTAACGCCTAATGCTTCGCAGGAAGCAAGGGCGTTGCTCGGGTATCTTTACAGCATCAGCGGAAAGCATATACTGGCAGGGCAGCACAACTTTCCGAATTCGGGGTCGAGAAATACCGCTTTTGCAGCTGATTACGCCGGAAAGACTCCTCCTGTCTGGAGCCAGGATTTTGGTTTTGCCGCTGAAGGCGATAAGGACTCATACCTGGCCCGGCCTGAGATAATAAGGGAAGCTATCAGACAGCACAGAAACGGATACATTATAACACTGTGCTGGCATGCTGCGCCTCCAACTGCTGAGGAGCCTGTGACATTTCAGCCCGTTAGGGGAGCTGACCCTGCCGCACCCCTTGCAAGCGTCCAGGGGAAGCTTACAGACAAGCAGTTTCAGGATATCCTTACACGAAGGACCGATCTTTACAAGCAGTGGATCAGGCAGGTCGACGAGATCGCCAGCTTCCTGAAACAGCTGAGCGATGCCAAAGTTCCTGTTCTCTGGCGGCCGTATCATGAAATGAATGGCGACTGGTTCTGGTGGGGTGGAAGATACAAGGGCAAATACACAACTGCAGCCCTGTACAGGCAGCTGTTCGACAGACTTGTAAATTACCATAAACTCGATAACCTGATATGGGTGTGGAGCGTTGACAGGCCAAGCCAGCCGGGAAGGGAATTCGTCAACTATTATCCCGGGAATGAATTCCTCGACATTCTTTCAATAGATATTTACGGGAACGATTTCAGCCAGTCGTATTACGACGGACTTCTGGCTCTGTCGAAAGGCAAGCCTGTGACCCTCGGGGAAGTGGGCAACCCGCCATCTCCTGAGATAATTGCACAGCAGCCCGGCTGGATCTACTGGGTTGTCTGGGCCGGAATGGCAAGAGGAACTTCAGTTGCCGATTACGGCAAACTAATGGCTGATCCCCGGGTCGTCTTTATGGAGGATGAGACTTTTACCGATGGAACTGCCGAATACCGGAAGGCGTGTGGTTTTGAACCCGTCAGTATAGACAGATCTGCCAACTTCACCGGGGAATGGAGGCTGAATGAAGCCGAAAGCAACTCTTCGGAAGGACAGGGAAGATCAGTTCCTCCCTTTAAGATTGTTGTGAAGCAGGATGGTGATATGATTTCTTTTAAGTCATTTTCGGTTGTGGAATGGGATGATGATGAGGTGACTGAGATGACTCTTAAACTCGACGGCTCCGACAACAGATCAACAGGCTTTATGAACTCTCCCAGGGTGCAGAATGCCAATTGGTCGGCAGAAAGGGATACTCTTTCAATTCACTCGAAGGTCACAATGAAGTTCGGTGAAAAACCCCCTGTTGAAATTCATTCAAATGAGGTGTGGACGCTTCAGAAGCGGGGCAGGAAACTTCACATAATACAAACCTCCGATGGAATGGCGGGAAGAGGACCTGTATCCTCAATGGTTGTGTACGACAAGTATTGAGAGCAATAAGCTTTCAGCCTTCAGCGATCAGCTGTCAGAGACTTTTAATTTAAGCGACCTGCATGACCGCACGACCTGCATGACCGCACGACCGCAAGACCGCACGACCGCATGACCGCACGACCGCAAGACCGCACGACCGCAAGACCGCACGACTTTCTTCTTATCCCAGCAGTTTCTTAACCACAGCCGATATTTCTTTCCCGTCAGCTTTCCCGGCAAGTTCTTTCATGGCGGGGCCCATTACCTTTCCAAGGTCGGATGCTGATTTCGCACCGACTCGTCCGATTATCGCCCTGATGACTCCCTCCAGTTCTGCTTCGCCCATTTTTGCAGGAAGATACTTTTCAAGCACATTAGCTTCGGATGTTTCCTTCTCACTTAGGTCTGTCCTGTTGTTTTCCGTGTAGATCTGAGCAGATTCGCGTCTCTGCTTGACAAGTTTCTGGATTATCCTGATCTCTTCTTCCGGCGTCAGAACGCTGCCGGAGCCTTTCTCCGAATGTGCAAGCAGGAATGCTGTCTTCGCTGCCCTCAGTGCTTCAAGCGATACTGTATCTTTCAATTTCATGGCAGTGATAAGATCGGCTGCGATTCTTTCTGTTAGTGTCATTTCTTTACAGGTTTATTCCGTATTTGTAACTACCGGTCCGATCCGGATCGACTGCAAATATCCGGATATTGAACATAAATTGTATTAGAAGGGAGGTGATTTTTAACAAAAAATTAAGAAAATCCAAACAGTAATTTAAAATTTCTGGCTTTTAAAAAAAATACCTGCATTTTAAATTTGCCACCGTATTTGTTGTCATTTTAATTTATGGAGGAAAATTTATGTCAATCAGTACTTGTTCGTTAAAAACGATTTCTGCAGCGATTCTTGTCTTTTTATCGCTTAATACAGGCGCTTCCGCTCCATCGGACAGCGTGAAGCTTTACACTCCCTGGCTCAAGATATCGGTGGCTCCGGGAGAGGCGGTCGATTATTCGATCGACCTTATAAATAACTCAGCTGCGATCATCGACGCCGGGATAAGCGTATCAGGTGTCCCTGCAAGCTGGAACAGCACGGTCAAATCGGGAGGGTTCAATGTACGCGAGATCTCTGTGCTCCCGGGCGATAAGAAGAACTTCACACTGAGAATTGAAGTTCCGTTGAAAGTCAACAGGGGGAGCTATCGTTTCGAGGTAAAAGCAGGCGACTTTGATGAACTGCCTCTGACACTTATTGTCGCATCGCAGGGAACATTCAAAACGGAGTACACTACAAAACAGTCAAATATGCAGGGGACATCAACCTCTACATTCAATTTCCAGACTACAATTAACAATCTTACAGCCGATAATCAGCATTATGCCCTTACGGCCGATTATCCCCCGGGATGGGTAGTGACTTTCAAACCGAATTACCAGCAGGCCACTTCAGTCGATGTGCTTGCAAACGGGAAAGTTGATATGGGAGTGGATGTTAATCCTCCGGATAATTCCAAGGCTGGGACCTATAAAATCAGGACAATGGTTGCAACAAACGCTTCCACTGCGTCGCTCGACTTAGAGGTTGTTATTACAGGAACATACGGAATCAATCTTACTACCCCGACGGGACTCCTCAGCACAAGCATCACGGCAGGTGAAACAAAACGTATTCCGTTGGTTGTCCAGAATACAGGTTCCCTGGATCTTTTAAATGTAAAACTCGAATCAGCGGCCCCGCTGAACTGGGAGGTCTCATATGATCCTGCAAACATCGACAGGATAGCTCCCGGTGAGTCAGTTCAGGTGGGGGCGACACTGAAAGCCTATAAGAAAGCTATTGCCGGTGATTATGTCACAACAATGGATGCAACGATACCTGAGTCGACAAGCAGGATATCATTCAGAGTCACTGTAAAGACGCCAATGCTCTGGGGATGGGCAGGTGTTTTTATAATTCTTGGAGCCCTCGGCGGCATCTTCTATCTGTTCCGCAAGTACGGAAGGAGGTGATTAATGGACGGCCCGGTTATTGAATTAACTGACCTGACGAAGAAATACGGGTCATTCACCGCTGTCGGCAACCTCAGCCTGAGTGTGGACAAAGGTGAAATATTCGGTTTGCTCGGTCCGAACGGAGCAGGTAAATCGACAACGATACTTATGATGCTCGGGCTTACTGATCCGACTTCAGGCACACTTAGGGTGTGCGGAATAAATCCCACAACAAATCCGGTTGAAGTAAAAAGAAAGGTCGGATACCTTCCGGAGGATGTTGGTTTTTATGATGACTATACCGGCTTCGAGAACCTTATGTACACGGCAAGGCTCAACTCAATTCCTGAACGCGAAGCAAGGGAAAGGGTGACCCGCCTTCTCGAAAGGGTCGGACTATCGGGCGAGGAATCAAAAAAGGCCGGTAAATATTCAAGAGGAATGCGTCAGCGCCTGGGGCTTGCCGATGTTCTTGTCAAGGAACCGGAGGTTATAATACTTGACGAACCCACCCTGGGAATAGATCCCCGTGGTGTAAATGATTTTCTTGCTCTTATTGAAAGGCTGAGCAGGGAAGAGAAGAATACTGTCCTTCTTTCTTCCCACCACCTCCACCAGATACAAACCGTCTGCGACAGGGTGGGTATTTTCGTGGGCGGCAGGATGATAGCCGTTGGTGATATTAATTCACTTTCCAGGGAACTCTTTTCACATGAGCCGCTTGTAATTGAGGCAGGAGTCATTCTGCCTGATGATCCCCGTAAAGCTGCAGAGACTGTTGCCCGGATTAAGCAGAAACTTGGTGAACTTGACGGAATTGTTTCGGTTGAGGTCGATGGTAATATTTTCAGATCAAATTGCTCCGGCGATACCTCTGGAGATATTGCAAGGGTGATCCTCGAATCCGGTTCCGTGCTGACTTCCCTTTCGGGAAAGGAATACGGTCTGGATGATATTTATAACCGTTATTTCGAGGGATATGAAAAACAGTGATAATACTACATCAGGGCAGGGGAGCAACAGGGCCCTCCATCCCTTTATCGCAATTGTAAACAAGGAGATATCTGATTATGTCAGGAGCTGGAGATTTTTGATTTTGCTTTTTCTTGTTTTCCTTACATGTCTTGGCTCGGTCTCGGTTGCAATTTCAAATATTGATCAGGCTGTAAAAGCCAACGCAACAGGCGACTCCTTCGTCTTCCTGAGACTGTTCACGGCATCTGACGGCACCCTCCCGTCATTCTTCGTATTCATCAGCTTCCTGGGACCGCTTCTTGGATTGATAATGGGATTTGATGCAATAAACACAGAGGAGAATAAAGGAACCCTGAGCCGCATTCTCTCACAGCCCATTCACAGGGATTATGTATTGAACGCCAAATTCACCGCTGCCCTTATCGTGATTAGCGTAATGATGTTCAGTCTTGGTTTCCTTGTAACCGGAACAGGCCTGATTGCAATCGGCATTCCCCCTACGGCTGATGAGTTTCTGAGAATAATCTTCTTTATTTTAATAAGCATCCTCTATATTTCTTTCTGGCTTAACCTGTCGATTTTCTTTTCGGTTAAATTCCGCCAGCCTGCAACATCAGCCCTGGCTGGAATTGCAATGTGGCTTTTCCTGACAGTCTTCTACAGCATTCTGGTCAGCCTGATTGCCAAAGCTGCTGAGCCATCCGCCAATGCTTCGGAGGGGCAGGTCATGGCTTATCAGGAATTCGTGATGAATCTCTTCAGGGTGCTTCCGGGGCAGCTGTTCAGCGATGCTACGACAACTGTGCTTGTTCCGACAGTCAGAACCCTGGGTCCTCTGACTGTAGAGAAACTGTATGGCACAATACCGGGATCACTTCCCCTTGGACAGAGCCTGCTTATAGTATGGCCCCAGCTTACCGGCCTGGTGGCCGCAACTGTAATCTGCTTCGTGCTTTCATATATTTCGTTCATGAGAAGGGAAGTGCGTTCAAGATAAAATCTTTTGACTATAGACTCAATACATTAACTTTGTTCTGCCTTATTTGTTTGTATAAATGACAACAACAAAGGCACCTCAAAGTGAGCAGTGAAAAACATAATACAAGTGATTCCCCGGCCGGGAACAGTGTGAGGAAACAGTATCCGGTGACGGGAATGTCGTGCGCTTCGTGTGCGGCAAACATAGAATCGACAATAAAAAAGCAGCCGGGCGTGGTGTCGGCTTCGGTTAACCTGGCTTCCCAGATCGTTACCCTTGAGTTTCTTCCGATGGAAGTTACTCCTGACGATCTGAGGAATGCCGTGGTATCGGTTGGTTATGACCTGATAACAAGCGATTCGGCAGTCGCAAGGGAGGAGCTTGCTTCCTTGCAGATGAGAAACCGCCGACTCCTTCAAAGAAAGTCTGTGACCGCCATTGCCCTGGCAATTCCCCTGTTTCTTGTAAGCATGTTTTTTATGAACATTCCACGGTCGGAATATATTATGTGGGCTCTGGCGACGCCCATTGTGTTCTGGTCGGGTTCTTCCTTCTTTATAAATGCCTGGAAACAGATAAGGCACAGGCACGCAACAATGGATACGCTGGTTGCCCTTAGTACAGGGATAGCATACCTTTTCAGTGTGTTCAATGTTCTTTTCCCTGAGTTCTGGCACAACAGGGGACTTCATGCGCATGTTTATTTCGAAGCATCAGGGGTTGTAATAGCCCTGGTGCTCCTGGGAAGGCTTCTCGAAGACAATGCAAAGGCGAACACCTCATCTGCAATAAAAAAGCTAATGGGGCTTCAGCCGCAAACTCTGTTTAAAGTGCTGCCCGGCGGGGAGATAAGGGAATTCCTTATCTCAAAGGTAGTACCGGGTGAAACAATCCTTGTACGACCCGGCGAGAATATCCCGGTCGACGGGAAGGTGCTCACGGGCAGCAGTTTTGTTGATGAAAGCATGATCAGCGGTGAACCGGTGCCGGTACTGAAGGAGCCCGGTTCAGAGGTCTTTGCCGGAACAATAAACCAGAAGGGAAGCTTTCAGTTTGTTGCTGAAAAGGTGGGATCGGATACATTGCTCAGCAGCATTATCAAACTTGTGCAGGAAGCACAGGGAAGCAAAGCTCCGGTACAGAAACTTGTCGATAAAGTTGCATCAGTATTCGTCCCTGTGGTGGCTGCTGTTGCGGTCCTCTCCTTTGCCGTCTGGATGATTGCAGCAGGGGAAAATGGCTTTGCACCCGGGTTGATGGCAATGATTACAGTTCTTGTAATAGCATGCCCCTGTGCACTTGGACTGGCAACACCGACAGCTATTATGGTCGGTATCGGAAAGGGAGCCGAAAAAGGAATACTGATCAAGGATGCGGCAGCTCTCGAACTGACTCACAGAATGAACGCAATAGTGCTCGACAAGACAGGTACTTTAACCGGAGGGAAGCCTTCGGTCGACAAAATCCTATGGCAACGGGAAACTGATGAGGCGGGGGGAAGAGATATTCTTTACAGTCTCGAAAAACTCTCGGAACATCCTCTTGCGGGGGCGGTGGTCCGCTTCCTTGAGAAGAACGCTTCAGACATTCCTGTTGAAAATGCAGAAAGCATAACAGGAAAGGGTATCACAGGCAGCCTGGGAGGGGAGGCTTATTATGCCGGATCACTAAGCCTGATCATGGGTAAAGGTATTGTACCCGATGAAGCTTTGTTGAAATTTGCTGAAGAGGAGGAGGAAGATGCATCCACAATTATATGGTTCTCCGACAGCAAAAGGGTAAAGGCTGTTCTCTCGGTTTCAGACACCATACGTGCCACATCACCTGAAACTGTTCTCAGACTGGGAGATATGGGAATCGATGTTTACATGGTTACGGGCGATAACAGGAAGACAGCGGAGGCTGTTGCAAGGCAGACAGGTATAAAACACTTCAAAGCAGAGATGATGCCTTCAGATAAGGCGGAATTCATAAAGACACTTCAGTCATCCGGCAGGGTTGTCGGAATGGCCGGAGACGGTATAAACGACAGCCTGGCGCTGGCTCAGGCCGATGTAAGCATCGCAATGGGCCGGGGATCGGATATTGCTATTGATGCCGCCGGAATGACAATCATCGGAAACGACCTTTCAGTAATACCCTCAGCCATTCGTCTGAGCAGAAACACAGTCAGGACTATACGGCAGAACCTCTTCTGGGCTTTTATATATAATGTTGTCGGTATCCCGATAGCTGCTGGGGTACTCTATCCTTTCACAGGTTTCCTTCTCAATCCGATGATAGCAGGGGCAGCCATGGCTTTGAGCAGTGTGAGCGTGGTGAGCAACAGCCTGAGACTAAAATATATGAAGTGATATCTGCGGACTTAGAAGCCCCGGTCAGCAAGGCTCCACGTGGATTGTAACAGTGATGTCAGAATATGAATCCTTCAGTTTTTCCTCAATATTGTCACAGTAAATATGAGCATTGCCAACTGATTCATTTTCAGGAAGCTCAATATGAACGTCAACGAATTTGTAATTGCCTGCCACTCGGGTCCTGAGATCGTGGTAGTTTACTTTCAGCTCACCGAGCCGTTTTTCAAGGTCTCTGATTTCACCTTCGGGCCATGAAGTGTCGAGAAGGGGAGAGAAAGCACGGGAAATAAGGTTATATGATTCCTTAAGGATGAAAATTGCAACAAGTATTGCAATTATGGGATCGAGCCATACAATACCGGTGAAGTATATC
>CAZKTX010000094.1:0-9690 GCA_964555805.1 uncultured Rikenellaceae bacterium | reverse complement strand
TGAACGATGCCACCAGCTTCGTCAGCACAATTACAAGGTTTTTATTTGAGTTGAAAAGAGCAATCTTTATCGCTGTCGGGTAAGCATCGTTTGTCGACTGCGACAGATTCACATGGTTGTTCGGGTGGCAGTATCTGTATTCTCCCCGCTTATGTCCGAGAATCTTCAGCGCACGGTTTGCAATCACTTCGTTGGCGTTCATGTTTGTCGACGTGCCGGCTCCTCCCTGGATCATATCGACTACAAAATGATTATGGAATTTCCCGAACCTGATCTCACGGCAGGCAAGCACTATTGCATCCTTGATTTCAGGGTCAAGAAGTCCGAGCCGGAAGTTCGCTTCGGCTGCTGATTCCTTAACCATTGCAAGAGACTCAATGAGTGACGGGAAGAAATTGAGAGTTATCCCGGTTATGTTGAAGTTCTCAACTGCCCTGAGTGTCTGGACGCCGTAATACGATTCATACGGCACCTCACGCTCCCCGAGCAGATCGCTTTCCAACCTTGTCTTTCCTGAGACATACTGGGCAGCGGGATTCATCATTCTTGTGTTTGCATTCCGCATTCTCCTTGATACAATACCGGTTATGTTCGATAGGATCTTGAGTGTTGTGCCGGCATTAAAGCCAAAGAATTCCCTGTTCACATCAAGAAGAATTGTTTTTCTTATCACTCTCGATGATGTTGAATGAACCGAGCCCTTATCAAGTATACCTTCGCCCAGGAAGTCACCCCTCCCGAAAATGGCAAGCCTAACCTCAACGCCGTATGAGTCTCTTTTGAAAAGCTCCACCTCCCCTTCATATATCAGGAAAATATCCTCTCTCGGACTGTTCTCCCTGAAGAGTATCTCGCCGGCTTCGCAATGTTTTTCGGTTACACTCCGTGAAAGCTCGCCGAGTTCAACTTCGTCGAGGTTCCTGAAAAGTTCGATGTTCCTTAGGAAATCGAGGATTGTGCTTCTTTTGATCATGACCCTGACCTTTATTGGTTATACTTAGCCGACGGGAAGCAAAGATATCCTGATTTTTGATCCACAGCAACTTTAGTTCACTAAGCCTTAAGTTAAATCGGGAGCGGGTTATGAATATTGATTTTTTAAGTATCTTTGCACGAAGTTCCTGCTTACCCCTTTGCAGGAACATAAAGAATTCGGAAACATTAAAAATCACTTATGGGAAGATCTCAGGAAACATTAGGCAAAAAAGAAGTCAGGAGCAAAAACGAAAAAAAGAGAAAGGAAAAGCAGAAAAAGCGTGCCCTGAAGAAGACCGAGGGCAAGAGCAGTTTCGACAGTATGATTGCCTATGTTGATGAGTTCGGAGTCATTTCATCGACGCCTCCCGATCCGACAAGAAAAAAGCAGGAAGTGATTGCCGAGAATATTGAAATACAGGTAATCAGGACCAATCCTGAAGATGAACCCGACTACCACAGGAAAGGTGTTGTCACATTCTACAACGATTCAAAGGGCTTTGGATTCATTCGCGATCTGGAATCGAACATTAGATTGTTCTTCCATGCAAGCGATGTTCAGGAACCCGTAAAGGAGGACAACATAGTTTCATTTGAAAAGGGAAAGGGCCCCAAGGGGATTGCAGCAATAAATGTAAGGCTCTTCAAGGAAGAGAAATAAGCTTCACAAATCTTATACCTGCCTTTATTCCTCACAAATTTTATGATTTCCTGATCAGGAAAATTTAATTATCTTTGCGCCCTTGTTAACAAAGTGATTTCCAAGAAGCGTTTTTACGCATATAGCCCTGTCTGCATTTGAGTTCACTTCAGCCGGGAATATAAAAATACCGCTCCCGGAGCCACGAATAAAAATATTTAATGATACAATTTGAAGAAATGGGATTTACTCCCGGCATCCTGAGGTCAATTGAGGAACTCGGATTTACAACTCCTATGCCTGTCCAGGAAAAGGTTATTCCCCTGATGCTGGGAAACGACACTGACATTATTGCTCTTGCGCAAACCGGAACAGGGAAAACGGCTGCTTTCGGTCTGCCGCTTGTTCAGGCAACAGATACTGAAAAATCAGCCACACAGGCGCTGATATTATGCCCTACAAGGGAATTATGCATGCAGATCACAAACGATCTGAACGATTATTCAAAGCATACCGGCGGTCTCAGGATCCTTGCCGTGTATGGAGGCGCTTCCATCGACAGTCAGATAAGGGAGCTTAAACGTGGTGTTCATATTATAGTTGCAACACCTGGACGCCTTATCGACCTTATCGGAAGAAGGGCCGCAAAACTTTCGGCAGTCCGGACAGTAATCCTGGATGAGGCTGACGAAATGCTCAACATGGGTTTTCTCGACAGCATAAATGAAATTCTCGAAGAGGTACCCGGAAACAGGAGAACCCTGCTTTTTTCAGCTACAATGTCAAAGGAGATATCCTCCATTGCCAGGAAATACATGAACGATCCGATTGAGATACTCATTGGCCGGAAGAACGCATCCGCTGAAAATATAAGTCACAACTACTATGTTGTTCACGCGAAGGACAAGTATAAGGTGCTGAAGCGTCTTGCCGACTCGGAGCCCGACATATACGCGATAATCTTCTGCCGTACCCGGAAGGAAACACAGGATGTTGCGGTCAGGCTAATAAACGACGGCTACAACGCCGATGCCCTTCATGGCGACCTTTCACAGTCGCAGCGCGATGCAGTAATGAACAAGTTCAGGTCGCGCAACCTCCGCCTGCTGGTTGCAACTGATGTGGCAGCACGCGGACTTGATGTTGATGATCTGACTCATGTGATCAACTTCAGCCTGCCCGACGACACTGAAGTCTACACCCACAGGTGCGGCAGAACCGGAAGAGCAGGTAAGAAGGGCATATCCGTATCTCTTGTACATCTAAGGGAGAAGAACAGCCTCCACCGTATAGAAAAGCTTGTTAACAAGTCGTTCAATTCTCTGCCTGTGCCAACGGGAAGTGAGATTTGCGGCAAACAGCTTTCGAGGTGGGTTGAGAAACTCGAGACCGTAACAACAGGTCATAAGGAAATTGAAAAACTGATGCCTGAGATTCAGGCCAGACTCGAAAACCTCGACAAGGATGAACTGATAAGGCGTGTGGTTTCGCTTGAGTTCGACAGGTTCCTCGATGATTACCGCAATGAAGAGGATATTATTGAACCTGTTTCGGCCAGGGAAGAGAAATGGAGCCGGTCAGGAAAGAAAGGTTCATACAGCCAGAATGATGATAATTATACAAGGCTCTTCATTAATTTCGGGAAAGCCGACGAATTTTTCCCCGATCAGCTGATAAGCCTTATCAATTCAAATACAAGGGGTATGAAGGTCCCGATAGGTAAGATTGACCTGTACAGGGATTTTTCATTCTTCGAAGTTGAAGCCGGATATTCAGATGACCTTATAAAAGCCATGAAAAGTGCCAAATACATGGGTAAAAGGGTTGTTGTGCAGATCGCACAGGAAAAGAACGAAGAAAGAGGTGAAAAAGCATATCCCGGCAAGAAGCCTGCTTGCAAAAACGGCTGCACAAACGTTAAAACAAACGGAAAAACAAACGGCCGGTCAAACGGCAGAAAAAGCTACGGGAAGACCCACAGGACAGTCGCTTATTAGACATTTGCAACGGGCTCCGGAAGAGCTCCCTGTGAAAAACACCCGGCCGGAACAGATCCGGAAAATGATAAGACATTTTCCGGATTTTTTCTTATTTTGCATTGCCCTATAATAGAAACGCAAACCTGAAAAAACCCCGAATCATGAGACTGATCTGGCCTGTAATATTACCTCTGATACTATTATCATGCACCCGTGAAACGGGAAGTACAAGTATTCAGAACCTGAGATGCGAATACCTTGTCAACCCAATGGGGATTGATACAGGGGAACCCCGGTTCACCTGGCAGATGAAATCTGAGAAACCGGGCGTTGAGCAGACGGCTTACATTATATTCGTAGGTACCGATTCCGCTTCGGTTGCCGGGGGCAAAGGAGATGTATGGGAATCGGGCCAGACGGCTGGTTCTTCCGTTCCAGTTGTCTATTCGGGCCCCTCCCTCCTGCCCTTCACAAGATATTACTGGAGCCTCAGGGCGAAGCTGAATGACGGAAGCTGGACTGAACTTCCGGAGCCCGCATCATTCGAAACCGGGTTTATGAACAAGGCTGGCTGGAAAGGGAACTGGATAACCGACACTTACGATTTCAACCTCAAACCTGCGCCATACTTCAGGAAGCAATTTACAACAGACAGGAAGATTAAAACTGCCAGAGCCTACATTGCAGTAGCCGGGTTATATGAGCTGAGCATTAACGGTAAAAAGACCGGCGATCACCGTCTCGATCCTATGTATACCCGCTTCGACCGCCGGACACTCTATGTAACTTACGATGTTACCCGGGACCTGAAGCAGGGAGATAACGTAGTCGGGGTTATTCTCGGTAACGGGTGGTATAATCATCAGTCAACTGCAGTGTGGTATTTCGACAAGGCGCCATGGCGTGCCCGGCCGAAATTCTGCATGGACCTGAGGATCACATACGAAGACGGCAGCCAGGAGGTGATCGGCACTGGCCAGGACTGGAAGACATCGCTCTCCCCTGTGATTTTCAACAGCATATACACTGCAGAACACTACGATGCACGTCTTGAACAGCCGGGATGGGACACACCCGGTTTTGATGATTCCTTATGGAAAAGTCCACTCAATACGGGTGCTCCATCGACAAATATTACCTCACAGGTACTCCATCCGGTTCGCAATGCAGAGAAAATACCTGCTGTCAGAATGACTAAATTCACAAGCAGGAACTACCTGTTCGATTTCGGCCGTAACATATCAGGTGTCACAGAAATAAGAATCAAAGGAGAGGCAGGCACAAGGGTAAGGCTCATCCATGCAGAAAGGACCGGATCCGACGGACATGCCGACCAGTCGAACATAGATGTCCACTTCCGGCCGACTGATGACACCGATCCTTTCCAGACCGACGTTGTAATCCTGAGCGGAAAAAAAGAGGACGAATTCATGCCCCGGTTCAACTACAAGGGTTTCCAGTTTGTTGAAGTAGTGTCGGACAGACCAGTTGATATCGCTCAGGAAAGTCTTACTGCATACTTTATGCACAGTGACGTCCCTCCTGTCGGAAAAATCAACTCATCGAACAATACGCTCAACAGGACATGGATTGCATCAAACGCATCGTACCTCTCGAACCTCTTCGGTTACCCGACCGACTGTCCGCAGAGGGAAAAGAACGGGTGGACAGGCGATGCCCATATAAACATCGAGACCGGCCTCTATAATTTCGACGGCATCACAGTTTATGAGAAATGGCTTGCCGATCACCGCGACGAACAGCTCTCAAACGGAGTTCTTCCGGCAATTATACCGACAAGCGGATGGGGATATCACTGGGCCAACGGACCTGACTGGACAAGCACAATTGCAATAATACCATGGAATATTTATCTCTTCTACGGCGATTCGCGGCTTCTTGAGGATTGTTATGACAACATAAAGCATTATGTCGGACAGATAGAATCCAGGAGCCCGGATGGGATCACCGACTGGGGTCTCGGCGACTGGGTCCCGGTTAAATCGGTTACACCCAAAGAACTTACTTCAACAGCATATTTTTATGATGATGCGCTTATCCTGTCGAAAGCTGCAATTCTGTTTGGGAAGGATAACGATGCAGAAAAGTATTCACAGCTTGCAGAAAAAATAAGGAATGCTTTCAGTACCAAATTCCTCGATAAGTCAACAGGCATTTATGGCAAAGGTCTTCAGACAGAACTCAGCGTTCCGCTGTTCTGGGGACTGGTTCCGGAAGAATTAATACCTGCAACTGCAGAACACCTTGCAGAGAGAGTCATTGCCGACAATGAGCACATCGATGTGGGACTGCTCGGAACGAAGACACTGCTGAATGCCCTCAGTGCAAACGGGTATGCTGATCTTGCCTACAGGGTGGCATCACAGGAGGATTACCCGTCGTGGGGATGGTGGATAGTGAACGGAGCGACAACATTCTATGAAAACTGGCCGCTCGATGCAAAAAGCGACATCTCGATGAACCACATCATGTTCGGGGAGATAAATGCATGGTATTACAAGGCTCTGGGCGGCATCTTCCCTGACGAGTCGGCTCCCGGTTTCAAAAATGTGATTCTCAAACCTCATTTTGTTGAAGGTCTCACAAGTTTCGGGGCTGAGCATGAAGGGCCTTACGGGAAAATAGTTTCCGAATGGCAGAGATCTGAAGACCGGATTAAATATCATGTTTCAATCCCGGCAAACAGCACCGCCACTCTGTACCTTAAGTCAGACAATGTACTTACCGGAGGAAAGGATGTGGACGAAGCATCGTCGGTCGCAGGTGTGGAAAAAGAAGACGGCGGTCTGAAGATACGGCTGAAATCAGGAAATTACGATTTTGAGGTAGTGATTTAAGGCGTGAAGGCGTGAAGGCGTAACGGCGTAACTGCATGGACGACCTGCATGACCTGCATGACTTGCATGACCTGCATGACCTGCATGACTTGCATGACCTGCATGACTTGCATGACTGCATGACTGCACGACTGCATGACACTTCTTCGCTTGAGCTACGAAGTGCAAAGCCTGCACGACTTTTCATATTTGTCTTGTCAAAAGAATCCAACCCTTTGCCATCTTTTAAACAAGGTTCATCATAAACCGACATTTTCCGAACATGCTGGCATGTAAATTGTTTTACATTTCAGGCAAATTGTATTACTGAATCATGGAAATTTCGAGAATAACGCATCTTATTTCAGGTCTGATAACAGCATTGTTGATCATGCTGTTCACCAGCTCCACTCCCGGCAGGGTATCATTTGACTCCCCGGGTGATTCGTCTGCTATGGCTTCAGGAACCAACGAACCTGTTAACTCGGCTGCCGGTACTGTATCGGTCAATGCCGGTTTCGTTTCACCCCTTTATGAAAAAGGAGAAGGCTTGCTGTCGCCCAGATGGGCCAACAGCGAAAAGATGGTTCAAATGATCAGCGCCATTTACAATTCAACGGAAGAAGGTCTCGATCCTGATGATTATAATATAAATGAAATTGAAAGGATGGCTGAAAGGATCATTGCATCTGAAGAGCCATCCACTGAGGATATCGCGGTAATTGAAAACCTCCTCAACGAGGCATTTATACATCTTGCATCACATCTTGCATCCGGAAAAACCTCGCCCGAATCAATTGATCCTGAGTGGAAAGCCCTGAGGAGAATGACAATTGACGGATGGGACAGTTATCTCGACAGCGCTCTCAATACAGATGATATTCTTACGGCAATCCGGAAGCTGACTCCCGGACACCGCGAATACATGAACCTTAAAAAAGCCCTGGCAGGCTATCGTGAGATAGAATCAGCAGGAGGATGGGGAACATTCACTACAAGCCTCGCTAAGATAGAGAAGGGAATGAGGCATCCTGATGTGGCCTCCCTGAGGCGCAGACTCGCTGTATCCCAGGGACCCATCGGATTTGATCCTGAAGATGAGGAAATGTTTGACCAGGCACTTCACGACCAGGTAGTTATCTTCCAGCAGAGAAACGGACTTGAAGCCGACGGAGTTGTCGGAAAGTCGACTGTTGAAGCAATGAATATTCCTGTATCCGAAAGGATCAGCATAATAACGGCAAACCTTGAACGCTGGAGATGGGTGAGCGACGACCTGGGCGACAGTTACGTAATGGTGAATGCCGCCGATTACAGCCTGAGGTTTATTGAGAAAGGAGAACAGACATTCACCGCCAAGGCAATCGTTGGAACAAGCAAGAGGCCGACTCCCGTATTCAGCTCAGTAATGAAATATCTTGTCGTAAATCCTGACTGGACTGTTCCTCCACAGATACTGAAGCAGGACGTGATTCCCGACCTTAAGAAAGATTCAAGCTATCTGCAAAGGAAAAACATGAAGATAGTGACTCGTGACGGATCTGTTGTGGATCCTTCATCTATCGACTGGCAGCAGGTTTCCGCAAACAGGTTCCCCTACATGATTAAACAGGAGCCCGGCAAAACAAATCCCCTAGGCGAAATAAAATTCATGTTTCCGAATCAGTATGATGTATATATTCACGACACACCATCGCGCTGGCAGTTCAGCAAGAGCGTCAGGCCTTTCAGCTCAGGCTGCATAAGGATAAATAATGTCCGCGACTTTGCCCGCTTTCTGCTAAAGGATGATCCTGACTGGAACATGGGGAAGCTTGAAGAGGCAATCGATAACGGCAAGACCCGGACAATCGTCCTGAAAGAACCGGTTCCCGTACACATTCTTTATTTCACGGCATGGGCCGACAACGACGGAACTGCATATTTCGGTAAGGATATTTACAACCGCGACAGGCAGTTGATCAGAACATTGAAGAAAGATTCCCGTTAAGCGACTCATAAAGAAACTTCGACATTCCTCCTGCAGCAGTCTCATCGACAAGCAGTGAGGAATTTTTCAGGTAAGCATTATCGGGGAAGTAGATATAGAGGCATGACTGACCAGACAGCATGTTTATTATTTTCTCATGGTCCTCAAGAGGTATTGAAGGGCAGCCGAAGCTTCGTCCGAGTCTGCCGTTGCGGCTGATAAAATCCCTGCTTACATAATCGGCTCCATGCATCACGATGGCTCTTTCCCTGGCTTTGTCGTTTATTCCGGGTTCAACCCCGTCGAGGAGCAGCGAAAGGCCGTGCTTCCCTGTATATGTATCGCCGGTTACATAAAAACCCAGACTGCTCTTGTATGAAGAAGGAGTGTTTGAGAAACTGCATGCATACTCGTCCCCGCTGTTACGGCCATGCGCACAAAGGCTTGAATGAACCACTTCCTGCCTGTTCAGATCGATGATCCACAAGCGGTCGAGGTTTGAAGAAAGAGAGAAGTCAATTATCGTGAGGATGTTTTTTTTGATCCTGTTATCCGATTCAAGGTTGAAAAAACCGGTGACTGCTTTCCGAAGTACCTCGTAGCCAGGCTTTGACTCATCACCCCGGATATTATTGTACAGCTCAATGCAGAACCTGTCAATCCCGGCGCCTGCCGATGCTGTTGAAACAATCTCTTTCCCGGTATCCGGAACATTGGCTCCGGGGAGCAGGAGAAGGCACATCGTCAGTAAGATAAGACTTGCAAATTTCACAGGCTTCCGGGGATTCGGTTTGTTTCGGGGATAAATATATCATTAATTCAATATTCTAACTCAAAAACACCCCCGGGTATTATGTAAAAAGAAGTTAAAATTCCTGAAAAGGAAGGATTTTTGACGAAAATGATAATTACTATCGGCAATGATGACTAAAACTCTTATTTATTATTGTTCCCTGTCATCCCTGCATGTTCCACCCCCCAACCCCAGTAAGATGGCCCTGCTTGTTCCACCCCCCAACCCCCCTCTGATCTTTATACACATCTTTTTATAAAATTGAATTAGTTCATCCCAATTTTACGTTCTACCCCCCGGCCCCCCTAAAGGGGGGTTAAAGAACTAATAATATGCAACATATCAATCTGTGATGATCCATAAGCTAATGGATTACTGATTTCGGATTGAAAGCTTATGCAGGACTATTTCTATAATTTGACTAATCCCTATATGTAATTGTAATTCAGTAGACTAAGGCCCCCCTTCTGCGCCTTCGCGTAGCCGCTACGGCGGAG
>CAZKTX010000093.1:0-9790 GCA_964555805.1 uncultured Rikenellaceae bacterium | reverse complement strand
CCCCCAACCCCCCTAAAGGGGGGCTAAGAATCAGATAATGAGTAATATGATATTTAAGAAATTATCAACACGTTGATAGTATTTGATTTTCGGGACGAATAGTTATCCAGCCTGGTAATATAATTCAAAAACCTTAAATAGTTGTAAATCAGCGATCTTAAGCCCCCCTTTAGGGGGGTGGGGGGGTAGAATGTAAAATTGGAATGCAGTGATCAAACTTTCTAAAAAGATGTGTATACATTGTGATAGGGGTGGGGAGTAAAACAACCCCAGGCGATCGGGAGTGAATTCTTCTGGACTGAGCAAATTGAAAACCGAGATATCCTGAATTCTATATGTAACATCCCTGATGCTCATTTTTTCTTAATTTTGGCCTTCAGATAAGACTTTATAACTTAAGATGATTTACCCCGAAAACTTTGAAACCAAGATCGGATTTGACAGGATCAGACAGCTTGTTTCAGAATACTGCCTCAGTGAAATGGGACGGCAGAAGTCGGAACTGATACAGTTTGAGACCGATCATGAAATAATTGGCTTCAACCTTTCTTCAACCTCGGAATTCCAGAAGATACTCAGGTTTGAGGACTATTTCCCGTCGGACCATTACTTTGACATCTCCGTTTCTCTCAACAAAATAAGAATACAGGGCTCATTCCCCGAGGTCTTTGAAGTCTTCGATCTTAAAAGATCTGTTGAAACAGTTAAGGAGGTTATCGCCTTTTTTAAGAAAAAGGATGAAAGGGACTATCCTTCCCTCAAGTCCGTTTGCTCCAGGGCAAAATTCTACCCGTATGTACTTGAAGCAGCCGATAAGATTATCGATAAGGAAGGAAGAATACGCGACAATGCTTCACCGAGGCTGAGGGAAATAAGAAATGATATAATTCAGAAGGGTCTCCTGGCTTCCCGCAGGCTTTCTTCAATACTGAAACAGGCGCAGTCCGATGGTATTGTTGATGCCGACACTGCTGCATCCGTCCGCAACGGCAGGGGCGTGATCCCTGTAAATACTTACGACAAGAGGAAAATCAGGGGATTGATCCATGATCAGTCGGCATCGGGTAAAACAGTGTTCATCGAGCCTGCTGAAATAGTTGAAATAAATAATGAGATAATTGAGCTCGGCTACGAGGAGAGGAGGGAGATTGTCAGAATTCTCACCGCTTTTGCCGACGATATAAGACCTTATATCGACGACCTTATCCAGTCAAATGATTTCCTCGGCGAAATTGACCTCATCAGGGCAAAGGCCCTTCTCGGAAACCGTCTCGGTTCGATAATGCCGGTAATTTCACAAAGTCCTGTAATTTCCTGGAGAAATGCCGTTCATCCTCTTCTGAATATTGCCTTCAGCAAGATCCGTGGAAGGAAAGTGGTGCCTTTGAATATAATTCTCGACGGGAAAAACAGGATTATCCTGATTTCAGGTCCCAACGCAGGAGGAAAATCAGTCTGCCTGAAGACAGTCGGTTTACTTCAGTACATGTTTCAGTGCGGTCTGACAATACCCGTTGATGAGGGATCTGAGTCGGGAATCTTCAACGACATCTTCATCGATATCGGCGATGAACAGAGTATTGAAAACGACCTCAGCACTTACAGCTCCCACCTGATAAGTATGAAGCACTTTGTGAAAAATGCCTCGGGAAGGTCACTTATACTTATAGACGAATTCGGTACAGGAACCGAACCCGTAATCGGAGGTTCAATTGCCGAGGCCATACTCGGTGAGTTCAACGATGCGGGAGCCTACGGGGTCATAACAACTCACTATACAAACCTGAAGCACTTTGCCAGCCTTACCGAGGGAATTGTTAACGCCGCAATGCTTTTCGATCACCACATTATGCAGCCACTGTTCCAGCTGAGCATCGGCAAACCCGGCAGTTCTTTCGCTTTCGAAATAGCCAGGAAGATAGGACTGCCGGAGGAGATCCTCAAAAAAGCTTCCGAAAAAGCGGGCGTGAAGAATGTCGATTTTGACAGGAACCTGAAGGATATAGCCCGCGACAAGAGATACTGGGAAAACAAGAGGCAGGACATCCGCCAGCACGAAAAGAGGCTCACTGAACTGATAGCCCGGTATGAAGAAGAAATGGCGGGTGCAAAAAGCCTCAGAAAGGAGATCCTTTCAAAGGCCAGGACTGAAGCCGGATCAATACTTGGCGAGACAAACAGGATTATAGAAAATACAATCCGCCAGATCCGTGAGACTCAGGCCGAAAAGGAGAAAACCAGAGAGGCACGTCAGAAGCTTGAGGAGTTCAGGGAACAACTCGGAAAGGAAACGCAGCCTCCGCCCATCCCTTCAGAGGAAAAAATGGCACAGCTCGCCGGAAAGGCGAAGAAGCTGGGATCGGGGAGAGAAGAGCCGGTAAGAAAGGAACAGCCCGGCAAGGATGTTCCCCTCAGGGAAGGCGATGCCGTAAGAATGACCGATACAGCTGCATGCGGTGAGATAATCAGGATAGAGGAGGGAATGGCCCGGATCGAGACAGGAAGCATGAAAATACTCGTCCCTCTCGAGAAGCTTGAAAGAATAAGCAAGGCTGAATTCAGAAAAACTATCAGAACAAGCCGGTCCGTAACCGAAACCGATCCTGTAATCGGTTACAGGAAGCTTGACTTCAAACCCGAAATCGACATCCGTGGCGTAAGGGGTGAGGAGGCCCTGAACCGGGTAAGGGATTTCCTCGACACAGCTACTATGATCCAGCACCGGAACCTCAGGATCCTTCATGGAAAGGGCAACGGGATTCTGCGCCAGCTTGTAAGGGAGTACCTTTCGACAACTATTGTCGTGAAGTCCTTCCGCGATGAACATGTCGAAATGGGAGGATCGGGAATAACAGTTGTTGAAATGGATTTTTAGCCGTTATAACATTGTTATAACATAGGGTTCCTTACAAAATAAAGGTCTCGAGGCTTACGGAACATTGAGCTTTTCTTTCCTTCCTTTTATCTGCCCCTAACCCCCTGAAGCTACTCTTTGTGCACATCTTTTTGCAAGTTGGAATCATTGTGCGGTTCCCCTTTTTGTTTACCCCCCAACCCCCCTAAAGGGGGGCTAAGGAACTAATAATGTGAAATATAGAAGTAAGGAGATTATCCACCACTTATAGTTTTAAGTTTTCAAATCGGAATCAAATGTTGGGCTATTAATATCATTAAAGTCACTCAATAAATAGTTGTAATCAAGCGAATTAAGCCCCCCTTTAGGGGGGTTGGGGGGTAGAACGCAAAATGAAAATAAAGTGGTCTCAATTTAGCAACAGGATGTATACAAAGAGTAGCTCATGAAAGTGGGCTCTTAGCAGGCTTACAAAAAAAGGGACCTCCGAACAAGTCCCTTTTTTCTGTCCATAATTTACATTCTTTTCAATAGAGCTTAACCGAACCATAGCTTGACCGGACGTATACTTTTGCGAGAGGTGAACTGTCGCTTCCCACAATTCCGGTTATTTCACTCGATGTATTATTTACTATCCTTTGCTGATGACTGAAATTATTCTCATCAAACTTAAGCTCGCCATAGGAGGTTCTGGCGTCAAGTTTATAATTTGCACCGCTTTCAATCCCGAGTCTTACTCCGATATAGCGCGAATCGGTCTCGATCGATTCAAATCCTTCGGGAATGCTTTCAACTGCTATAGATCCGTAGCCGCCGTTGAATTTTAGCTTTTTTGACAGCGTCCCGACATTGATGTCGGTGTAACCTGCATCAAGCACGAGATTGTTTATATTGTCGATAGTAAGCTTATCGTATTTGCATTCTGCAACAAGCGAACTGATCCTGTCAATGCTGACCTTGGAGTACTTGCTGTCGAGAAGAAGAGCCTGGCATTCGCCTATTGAAAGGTCTCCCACATATCGTGCAACGATGTCGATCCAGCCGGCTGTTTCGATTTCAGCTTTTCCGTAGGCAATACTGATTGTGCTGACAGGTTTTTCACTGCCGCGGGTGAGTTTTTCAGCAAGGAGATTACCGTATTTTATGTCGAAATTTACAAGTCCGTCTACTTTCTCAATCTCGGAATTTCCATATCTGTTTACAAGGTTGAAGTTGATCCGCGAAGGCATTTTGACCGTATAGTCGATGCTGAAACGCCTGGAACCGCCTCCCCATCCCGAGAAGTTGAATTTTTCGTCAATTACAGTGCGGGCTTTTAGAAGTTCGCCTTCCTCACTGAACACAACATCTATGTAATCCAGGTATTTTTGAGCTCTTTCGCGGCTGGGGAATTCAACAATTACCTTAACGTCGATACTGATTCTGTCCTGGTCCGACGTCTCAACAATAACCTTCCCATACTTGTTGTTGATGTCGAGGGTCGTATTTGCACCTGCTGTCCATTCTTTGTGAAACTCCTTGGAGAGCTCCTGGGAGATAAGTCCCGGGGAGGCAAGGATAATGCAGACGAGCAGTATTGTTCCTGTTTTATATGCTTGTCTTTTCATTGTCTGTGTCGTTTTGATTTTCATTCCTGATGGCTTTCAGCTGATTCACTATGTACGACATTACTTCAACTTTCGTCTGGTAATGTTCTATCATGGCGTTTATTATTCTTTCATCATTGGGGTTGGCTTTCAGATCTTTCTGAAGCTGAACGTATACTGAATCCATGCTTTTAAGTTCGCTCATCAGCGCTTTTTTCTGTTCCGGGCTTGTATTCAGATTGATTTGAGTAAGCTCGCCTTCCATCATAATTACCTGGTGTGCATAATAATTTTCCACTTCCCTGTACTGTGGAGATACATCACTCAGACTCATCCTGTCCCGGTCGGGCCTCAGGAAATGATCCCAGGTCCAGAGCGACGAGAGTGTAACAAGCAGTGTAACAACTGCTGCCTTAAGAAGATAAGGAACTATGCTTCTTTTAACAACCTTGGACTCACATCTGATCTCCAGTTTTCTTTGAAATCTTTCAAAGTGTCCGTCCGACGGCTCGGCGCCATCGAAGAACTCCCTGTTGTTTCTGATTATGTCTTCTATATTTTTCATTTTCTTAATTTTTTCATCTTTTCTTCATCTCGGCAATCAGCTTCTGTTTTGCCCTTGAGAGCTGCGATCTCGAAGTGCTGCTTGAGATATTAAGTATCTCGGCAATCTCATCGTGATCGTAACCTTCAAGCAGATAGAGCGAGAGAATGATTCTGTACCCGTCAGGCAGTCTGTTGATTGCCTCCTTTACCTCCTCGACCTTTATGTCGAGTTCCTCTTTCCTGACAATGTCGTCGCTGCTCTCATCCCTTATGCCCACGTGCAGCTCGATATCTTCAAAGATCGCTTTTCTTTTGCTCAGGTTATCCAGCGAGCGGTTGATCACTATTCTTTTCAGCCATGCTCCGAAACTAACTGTGCCTGAGTACGTATCAATCTTTTCAAAGGCCGACAGAAACGATTCCTGCATAATATCCTCCGCTTCCATCGTATCGTTCACAATTCTAAGACTTGTGTTGTACATCGCTTTATAGTACAACTTGTAAATCTTGAACTGGGCTTTCTGGTCGCCAGTCTTGCATCCATCAAGTAGGTCCTGGTGCAAGTTCCGGAATGCTGCTTCTGCATTTGCCATTTTCGAGTAAAGGCTTGTTTTTATACTTGTAGCTGCACCCACTGTCTTCCATTATTTCCAATGAAAAGACGGGCGGGTTATTTTATTGCTGCATTCAATTTATGAATTTTTAGGGATTTTCGTTAAAAAAAGCAAAATTAATCCCTGAGTTACTTCTCCCGATGAATAATCGAGTTCCGAACCAAACATGCTATGAAGTATTGAAAATATTATTAATGTCACGATTGCTGCCAGCAGAGTGTACAACCGTGTATCCCTTTTTTTGTTCATTACAACTGCCAGAATCCAGAATAGAAGCGCAATAAGTGTTTTGTTGTCAGTCAGATCCCATCCGAACGGCACTCCTGTCCAGAACTCTCCGAAGGCAAACTTCTGAACTGCAGGGCCAAGTATCATCCCTCCGGCTATAAGAGTGATAAGGGTCAGGACCGAGTACTTCCTGAAGGCAGGAAGTCTGAAGAGCGCCATCAGGCCCGCAACGTTCGCAAGAAGCATTGCAAGGAACATGAATATTATATGTGGTGTCAGTATGTACGAAGGTACTGCTCCCTTGAACCTTATTACAACCGGGGTTTCCTTCAGAATGTATGTAGTCCCCTTTGAATCGGTAAGTTCAATGTAGTACTCTATCTTTCCGGCAGGAGGCTGAGGCGGAACAGCGGCATACAATCCCTTTTCCTCTGTTATGCCGAACACCTTGTTCATCAGCATCGAATTGACAGGGTATACTTTATAAATAAATTCGCTTGAGCTGTACTCTTCCCCTGTCCTGTATCTCCTGTAGTACAGCCTGGCTTTTACAGAGGTATCGGTTATCGCCAGCCTTACCTCAGGCCTTTCATCAAGACCCAGGCTCCTCACAAGCCTTACCTTGAGAACAGTATCATTGACTGTCAGGTATGTGTCACGGGGATTTGTAGGTCCTGTTTTCCTCTGGTAATATGCTGCTCCGAGGGTTATTATAACTGCAAGGATCCATAAAATTGTCTTCTTCATGGAGTACTGATTTATGTCTTAGACGTAATAGTGCTACAATTGTATCAGCAGAACTTCCTGTTTCCCGTTACGCAATATCTCAACGCTTATAGTTTCCCCATGCTTAAGCTGGCCCATCCTGTACATGTAATCCTGGATGTTGTTGATCGATTTGCCGTTAATTGCCGTGATTATGTCTCCTTTCTTCATGCCTCCGATTGCAGCCGGCTTACCAGGGGTTACAAGATCGGCGCGAAGGCCGTTCTTTATATTGCCTGCGAAATCAGGCATGATTCCAAGGGTGACTCCCTGCCTTCTCATGGTTCTGACTGCCTCCTGTTTTGGTCCGGCTTCAGTGAAGGCAAGCTTTTTATCATCGTTGGCAAGCTTTTCGGCTACATTGAAAATATAATCCAAAACACTTGCCATTCCCTGATAATTCAGCTTGTCCCAGGTGTCTGAAGGTGTATGGTAATCGAGATGAGCTCCGGTTGTAAAGAAAAGCACGGGAATGTCCTTGCCGTAGAATGCAGCATGGTCAGATGGTCCTGATCCTTCTTCCGAAAGTGAAAGTTTAATTGAGTTTGTATCAACCGATGAAACTATGAGTTGCCTCAGGATGGGAGAAGTGCCGATACCTCCTGCCTGAAGAGAACCTGCATCACTCAGCCTGCCAACCATATCGAGGTTGATCATGGCGTTTACATTCTTAAGATCGACAGGCGGATTTTCTGTAAAGTATTTTGAACCAAGAAGCCCTGATTCCTCACCTGAGAAACCGGCAAAAATTATGCTTCTCCTGTTGCCATTGTCAGTGAGTGCAAATTTCTCGGCAATCTCAATAAAGCCGGCTACACCCGAAGCATTATCGTCGGCGCCGTGATGAACGGCAACAGTGTCGCCTGCACGGCTTGATGAGCCCCCCATGCCAAGGTGGTCATAATGACCTCCGATTACAAGATACTCATCCTTGAGATTTTCATCTTCTCCCCTGAGTACCATTACAACATTCCGGGTGGCACTATGCTCTACAGTTACCTCTGAACCGGCATTAACTTCCACCCCTGTTGAAAAACCTGTGCTCTTCTTTGATGTGTTGATTTCAGTCTCAAGACCTGCCGTCGTTTTGCCCTTTGCTGAAAGAATCCGGTCGGCAACGTTCCTTTTTATTCTCAAAACAGGGATGCCAACAGGCCAGGCTTCATTCGACAGGCTGCTGAATGTGTCGCTGTTGTCATTTACAGGACCTGATACAAAAAGCACACCGGCGGCCCCCATGTCTTTTGCAAGCATGGCCTTGTCCCGGTCACCGTTGAAGGGGATGAACCCGCTTACTGAAAGGTTTGGTTCCGGATCGCCCATGAGCAGCAGCGCCCATTTCCCCTTAACATCAACGTCACTGTAATCATCCCAGACAATGCTGTCATTGCTGATCCGGAATCCGTAACCGGCAAAAATAACTTCTGCACTTAGTTCAGCGGTTTCGCTGAAAGATAAAGGGGTAATATCATTCTCCGGATCAAAGGATTGGCCTCCGACAAACAGAAAATTCCTTTTCCCGGCAGCAACCTTGTCCGACACTTCAAACCGCTGGAATCCGTCTCCGGTCAGCGGCTCGAGTCCGGCCTTCTGAAGCCTGTCCCTGATATATACTGCAGCCAGACTATCTCCTTCAGTTCCTGTCATCCTTCCTTTAAGTTCATCGGATGAAAGAAACCTGACATGATCCTCCAGCTCTTTCGGATAAATGTTCCTTGTCAGACCGCTGTTGCATGACCAGGCAGCAATTGCAGTCAGAAGTATTGCAAACTGAAATGTTCTGATTATCACAAACAGATTTTATTCAAATTGTTTAAATGCTTCCTTTATAAGGCCTATTGCCTCCATAAGCTGCGATTCGGTGATTACGAGGGGAGGAGCAAAGCGGATAATATGTTCGTGAGTCGGCTTTGCAATGACACCCTTGTCCTTCATGGCAAGGCATACATCCCATGCAGTCTTTCCGTTCTTTGGCCTGATTACAACGGCATTGAGCAGACCTTTACCTCTGACAAGCTCGACCATGTCGGATTTTATTCCCTTCATTTCGCTGCGGAAGATTTTTCCGAGTCTTTCCGCATTCTCAGCCAGTTTCTCGTCCCTGAGCACAGTAAGAGCTGCAATTGCAACCTTTGCTGCCACAGGATTTCCGCCGAACGTCGATCCGTGTTCTCCTGGCTTGATTGTGAGCATTATATCATCATCGGCAAGTACTGCTGAGATTGGCATCAAGCCGCCTGAGAGAGCCTTGCCCAGGATAAGAATATCGGGCCGAACTCCTTCATGATCACAGGCCAGAAGTTTGCCGGTACGTGCAAGCCCGGTCTGAACTTCATCTGCAATGAAAAGGACGTTGTGCTTTTTGCAGAGATCGTATGCCTTCTTTAAATATCCTTCGTCGGGAACAAAAACTCCGGCTTCACCCTGGATCGGCTCCACGAGGAATCCAGCCACATCGCCATCCTGAAGAGCGTCTTCAAGGGCCCTCAGGTCATTGTAGGGTATTGTAATGAATCCCGGGGTGAATGGTCCGTAATCGTTTCTTGCATCAGGATCAGTCGACATCGAAATGATTGTGATAGTCCTTCCATGGAAATTGCCGTCACAGCAGATTATCTTTGCATTTCCCTGCGCTATGCCCTTCTTCTTGTAGGCCCACTTACGGCAGAGCTTAAGGGCAGTTTCATCAGCCTCAGCTCCGGAGTTCATCGGAAGAACCTTGTCATAGCCGAAATAACGGGTCACAAACTCCTCATACTCTCCAAGAACAGAATTATAGAATGCCCTTGAAGTCAGAGCGAGTTTCCTGGCCTGGGCAACCATTGCATCCACTATCTTAGGGTGGCAATGTCCCTGGTTCACTGCTGAATAAGCTGAAAGAAAGTCGAAATATCTTTTCCCTTCAACATCCCAGACAAAAGCGCCTTCGCCTCTGTCGAGCACGACAGGCAGCGGATGATAATTATGAGCGCCGTATCTGTCCTCCCGGTTAATATAATCCTGTGAATTCATGTTATTGATAATTAGTTAGTTATGTTATTTCCAAAATAAGATACAATTTTACAAAAGCTTTTCGTCTTTTCCAAAAACTCCTTCCCTCATATTGGACCAATACAAGGAAAGGGTCTTGCGGTCTTGCAGTCGTTCTGCCGGTTCTGCCAGTTCTGCCAGTCTCTCCGTCCCTTCGTCTCTCCGTC
>CAZKTX010000092.1:1872-9842 GCA_964555805.1 uncultured Rikenellaceae bacterium | reverse complement strand
TCATCGGTTCCATAAACACCAGCCTGTTTCCAATCAAAGGGCACAAACCCGGTCTTTCTGATTACCGAAGTCCTCCTGAAGCTGAAATCAAATTTCCCGGGATCAGCAAACATCGGATCGGCGATAAGCGAATGGATATCCCTGCCTGATTTTCTCCAGGCGATGAAATCCTGATCCGCAAATTTAATGTCTTTTGTCCGCGTGTCCCAGTAAATGTTGTAATCAGTCAGCAGGTTGAATTTATGCCAGTTACTGCTGAGCAATGTGCCTCTGTCTGTAAAGATAATGTTTCTTGTGAATGACAGCGACCTGTGCTCCTCAATCCTCGTTGCCTGAAGCTGCGACCGGATATTGAACGCAAAGATATTGTTGCGGATTATGTTCTCCTTTCCGTAGTGCTGGTGAAAACCGGAGTTCTTGCAAAGGTATACAAGGTTGTTTTCCATTGTTATACCAAACGAACCCTCGTCGGTATAAAGTCCCCAGCCTCCGTAATCATATGAATATACGTGATGAATAAGATTATTTGACACAACAGTTCCTTCAGAGGCCCCAAGTGTGTATACCCCTCCCATGTCGCAGAGCTCGCCCCAGCCCAGATGATGAATGTGATTGTAGCTGATCTCGTTCCGTTTCGTCGGACTGTAAGCATAACCCCATACCCAGCCAACAGAAATTCCGGTGTAGCGCAGATCGGCTATTTCGTTATGAGTTATCTTGTTATCACTTGCATTAAAGATAATCACACCAACCGCGCATGGAAAAACATGACTGGCATCCCGTATTATGTTATTATCGACAGTGATATGATTCGTAATCTCGCTTTCGTCGGGCCGTATGACAGTCTCGCCGATCTTTATGCCTCCTGCGCCAAGGTCGTGCATGTAACACTTCGTAACAGTGCAATTACTGCATGCCCGCCTGAACCAGAATGCATAAGTGCCGGTATGGGCAATTTCACAGTTGTCAAATGCAATGTTGCGGGCATAATCGGCTGTGATAACCGCATCGACCGGAGCAGCGGCCTGGGCGGGCTCGTTACCGTCCGAAGGGGTAAGATAACCGGCAACCTCGAAAGTAAGGTTCTCAAACCTGATGTTTTCTACTTTCTTCCCTATCCCGGCCTCTCCCCTGAGAACAACAAATTCTTTGAGAACAGGTATATGAAAGAATGTATTTGATAATGTCTCTCCTTCGCGGGGAATGTAATAAAGGTAACCAGTACGTTCCAGGAACCATTCACCGGGAGCATCGAGCGCCTGCCTGAAGTTTTCGATAATGTATCTCGATTTCACATTCACCGGGTTCCAGGGTTTCATCCCCTCGCCTACAATGTAAACCGACGAGGAATCTTTGGAAAATCCGGTTATGCGCTTTCTTGTGTTATCCCAGTTGTGGTAGAAGATTATCAGTGCATCCCTGAAATCTTCACCGGTGAATGTCTCTATGAATTTCGCATCAGCCGGGTCGAGGCCGATTTTCTGAACGGCAAGTTCAGGGGCCCGGCCAGTTCCCTTCTCCATGACTGTCTCATCCACTTTTCGCACCTGGTGAAAGCCCTCGTTTGGCGTTCTTGCCCTGATGGCTCTTTCTCCGTTTACATAGAGCTGTTCAAAATAATAATTGTAATGGGCAACATTTGGGATAAAAGCCCTCCAGAGGTTCGGGCCCGCAATCTCCCAGCCTTCAACGGGAACACCTCCCCTGAGAATTGCCTTTTCCCCCTGCGCTGCCCGGATGATCAGGGGTGATTTCTCGGTCCCCGAGTCTTCAGTCGTAAGCACAAGCGGCCGCATTATAAAATATTCACCGCCAGAGACAATTATTTCAAGAGGCTGGCCTGATTCTCCGGCTTGCCGCATCTCCCTGGCTTTTAACAATGCTGCGTTCAGAGTGGCCAGAGGCTTTTCAGCCGCACCGGGGTTTGTATCGCTGCCTGAAGGGGAGATGTAAATCCTCTGGCCGGATAAAAAGGTATTACCTGCAAGGGAAATGGCAAAAAAGAGACTGAAAAATGTCCTCAATTTCATCACAATTTTCAATTATCAGTTTCTGAACTCAATTTTAAATGTAACAACCTGCCAGTCTGGAAGTTTATCAGGCTTATCTATTACAAGGGCATCATCTTTCTGATCCCATTTCATTTTTTCTTCGCTTCCAAGCATTTTAACTGATCTGATTCTCTTATCGGAAAGCTGAGAATTTTTTCCCAGGGAAGCTATACTTATATCATTTTCCGGCTGTCCCATGCAGAAAGCATAAAGTACATTCTCTTTTGCAGTGAATCGTATATCATTCCATTCATAAGGTCTGACATCGCGAACCCCTCCGAACACTCCTTTCTCCTGTTTCTGCATTGAAGGGCCTTCCCCAAAAATTTTCCAGGGACGTGTACCATAAATCCCCTCACCATTGATCGGAGTCCAGGCTGCTATCTCTTCGAGTATGTCGATTACATCCTGTTCGAGATCACCTTCAGGGGTCTGCACAACGTTTAACAGGAGATTCCCGTTTTTGCTTACAATATCGATAAGCATCTGTATTACTTCTGTCCCGGTCATATATTTCTGTCCCGTACGGTAATACCAGTCGCCGATGGAGGTATCAGTCTGCCAGGGATCGATGCTGATTGAGTCCATTGCCCCACGTTCAATATCCCTGACCCATCTTCCTTCAGATATCAGGTGTTTGCATGTATAGACAGCCTCAAGACTGCCTCCGTTCTTTACAATATCCTGATTATAGAAATGTGAAAGCATTTTACGACCCACCTCACCGAAAGGAAGTTCTCCGTCTGTATAAAGCAGATCGGGCTGATACATATCAAGCAGTTCTGTTATGCATGAAAGCCAGTTTTGCTGGTTGACAGTATCTTTTGTATACCACTGAAAATCATCAGGAGCAGCAGCCGGATGATAAAGATCCTGGTATTCGGGATTAGCCCCGTCGTATGGAACTCCCTTCATGGGGCCTGAAGGATCTGACCTGTGACTTGGCTGGAACCATGTATAGCTTGCTCCCAGGTGCTCTGAGACTCCGAAACGAAGCCCTTCTTTCTTCGCAGCCTTCTGCCATAAACCTACGACATCCTTCATCGGACCCATTTGTACTGAATTCCATCTGTGAATCCTGGAATCCCACAGGAAGAAATTATCATGATGAGTACCCATGCTTACAAAATATTTTGCCCCGACTCTCCTGTAAAGAGCCATTAGCTTTTCGGGATCCCATCGTTCTGCTTTCCAGAGCGGTATGATATCCTTGTATCCGAATACCGAGGGATGGCCGTAATGTTCAACATGATAAATATATTCGCGGCTGGGTTTTCCGGTCGATTCGTTTTTGCTTCTGTTAAACACATCTGATTCATACATCTTTCGTGCATACCAGTCGCCCTGGCGCGGAACTGCCTGTGGTCCCCAGTGCGACCAGATCCCGAACTTTGCATCCCGGAACCAGTCGGGATAACGATAATCCCTGAATGATTCAATATCGGATGTAAATGATGGTGAGAAAGAAACCGGTTCTGCTTTGGGAGGTTTGGTCTTGCATGAAAATGAAACTGCAATAATTAACAGAAACGCAGGGAATAAACAGATTTTTTGCATGATAAGGATTAATTGGTGGCTGATTGTAAGTTATGAATTTATTTAAGCAGAGTGATCAGATAACAAACTGATCCAGATACTTTTTGCACAGGACAAGCGAATTTTTCCTGTCCTCAAATGTTTCCTCGAAAGCCTTGTCTTCAACTTCCACGCAAACCGGGCCTTTGTACTTTATATCATTCAATGCGGAAAAGAAGCTGCTCCAGTTAATGTCACCAAGGCCGGGAAGCTTGGGTGAATGGAACTGGAGCGGAAGTCCCATTATTCCAACCTCATCCAGTTTATCGCGGTAAACCCTGGCATCCTTAAGATGGATGTGGAACAATTTCTCCCTGAATTCATAAATGGGCTTCACATAATCCATCTGCTGCCATAGAAGATGCGAGGGATCATAGTTCAGCCCGAAATGATCGCTTTTTATCTCAGCGAACATCCTTCGCCAGATTGCAGGAGTTGTTGCAAGATTATTTCCACCCGGCCATTCATCGTTTGTGAAGATCATCGGACAGTTCTCTATGCCGACTTTTACATCCTTCTCTCCTGCATGCCAGATTATTTCAGGCCAGACCCTTCTGAAAAGCTCAAAATTCTCATCAACGGATTTAAACTTATTTCTGCCAATGAATGTATTTACACGTTTTACTCCGAGCATGGCCGATGCATCGATGACCTTCATTATGTGACTGACAAAATACCGGCCCTTTTCCTCGTCCGGGTCCAGCGGATTCGGGTAATAGCCAAGGGCTGAAATCTCAACTCCTTTTTCGCGGCAGTAGTTCAGGATGCCTTCTGATCCTTTTTTGTCAAGCGTGTCAACGTCGATATGGGTTACACCAGCATATCTTCTTTCGGCCTTGCCAAGCGGCCAACAGCAGACCTCTATACTTCTGTAGCCAAGGTCGGCGGCACAATCGACAAGTTCCTCAAATGTAAGTTCCGGCAGTATTGCACTAACAAATCCAAGCTTCATATAACCTCCCTGTAATTATTATTTCAGATTTAATCAATAAGTCCGGCCAGAGCCGCTCCTATCAGGCTCGACTGTTTAACCTCAGTGAACTCAACATATCTTTTCCTGTCGCCACTCAGAAAATCCGAAAAGTATCCTTCAAATCTTAGCTTAAGATTATGAAGTTTATAAAAAGTAGTCCCTTCAATTGTGATAAGTATGGGCCGCTCAGGGTGGGTTCCTTTGCCGGTTACAAGCACAACAGCAGCAAGGTTTGCTGCTACAAGCCTGGCTGAACGGTCAATTATATTGTCAATTAAATATTTTCCCGTGCTTTCATCCGCAGGGTCGGTGAAGCAAGATGAAAGAACATTATTTTTCGAATTATTATCCGAAAGGAAACTATCTGCATCTTCGGCTGTGAGCTCCTTTAAATCCCTGATCCTGGCAGATGCAAGGGAGGAGAATAGCCCATCATTTGCAGCAGCTTTCAGCACAAAAAGTGAAAGCCCGCCGAAATACCCCCCGGAGAACATCTTTTCGAATGAATAATTGCCCGGATTCATTGTTGTGTTATCATATGCAATATCAAGTTCTGTCCGGGGAGCCTTGTTGAAATTGCCCGACTCAATATTTATTATCATACTCCTGGCAGGGTCAAGCTCCGGATTTTTTGAAATATTAACATTCGATTCTATATAGCATGTATTTGTGCCTGTTCCAAGGATAAAACCAATAAATGAATCATAGGTTTTACCGAAAGAAGCAGATTTCCCGGCAAGAAGAGTTGCAACCGTATCATTCAGCAGGACAATCTTTTTGCCAGGCGTACCCAATGCCTCAAGCAATGACTTTCCTATTACCTGACCAATCACTTCCGGAGCCTGAACCTCCTTGCAGAATTGAAGCAGTCTTCCGTCCTTATCAGGGAAAATCTCAGTCGGATAAGAAAAACAAAAACCTATCCGGTCCGACTTTTCAGCCACAGGTTTAATAAAGTCTGCCATGGTCCTGAAGAACTCGGTTTTTGAGACCTCCCCGTCAAGTCCGGGCATATGAAAGTTTGAGAGATTATCCATTTCAATAACGCCGGAACTGCTGAATGAAAAAAGCGCCGACCTGAAATTTGTCCCCCCCGCATCAATCGCTACCACCGGAGTGTCTTTCAGAAATTCATTATCAGCCTCAATATATGTCGGGATCATCCTTAGTGAACTTGTTTCTCCCTTCAATCCCTTATTCATCTCCGAGTGGAATAGCTCAACCAGCCGATCAAAATTGAAATCACAGGCTCTGAGACCTTTGTCTTTAAGAAATTCTTCTGCCTTTTCCATATTAATAAATTATTGTTTACGAATATCAATGTTCCAGGCCAGGAGCCTGAAACAGATTGTCTGAATTACTATTTACAAATCACCAAAGTATAAAAAAAATTTATTCTACCTTTAACGTAACCCAGCTACAGGACATTTAAAAATTTATAATTTGCTAAACCATGGACAAAGTAACCGAAATCGCTAAAATGATAGACCATTCAATACTTCACCCGACGCTAACGGATCATGATCTGAAAAGGGAGTGTGAAGTTGCTGTAAAATACAATGTTGCTTCAGTATGCGTTAAGCCCTATGCGGTGAAGCAGGCAGTTGATTTACTGAAAGGAAGCGATGTGCTTGCCGGCTGTGTTATCGGCTTTCCGGCAGGAAATTCATCGATCGCGGTGAAAGTCTTTGAAACAGAGACAGCCTGCAAAGACGGGGCAGTTGAGATTGATATGGTAATTAATATCGGGAAAGCGCTCCAGGAAGACTGGCTTTATATAGAAGAAGAAATAAAAGCAGTTGTCGACACTTCACACAAATATGGTGCAATCACAAAGGTTATTTTTGAGACTGATTTTGTAACCAGCGATGAACATAAGATAAAACTGTGTGATATCTGCTCCGGAGTTGGCGCTGATTATGTAAAAACATCAACAGGTTTTGGATTTGTAAAGGGTTCGGATGGGAAATATTCATATACAGGGGCGACTGCCCATGACATTATCCTTATGCGTAAGCACTCGGCGCCTCATGTTAAAGTGAAAGCCGCGGGAGGAGTCAGGACACTTACCGAATTATTAAAGCTTAAGGAGCTCGGAATTTCCCGATGCGGCGCCACAGCTACTGTAACGATGCTTGAAGAGGCCAAAAAGCTTTTCGGCGTATAACTATTTGCTTTGTTAATGTAATAACAGTACTGATATGAGTAGAAAAACTGCACTGCTTTTCATAACCATCCTGCTGACTCCGGCAGTTTCAAATCTTGTTAACTCACAAAATCTACTTAAAACCTGGGATGTATTTGAGATAACAATTGATTCAAAGACATCCCTGGCAAATCCCTACCTTGAAATAGCCCCGGACAAGACTCCGTTTCTGATTGCACGGTTTACTGGAACAGAGGGAAATGCATCAGGGCAGGTAATAACCGTGCCAGGATTCTGGGACGGCGGCAGGACCTGGAAAATAAGATTCGCACCTCCGGCAGGCGGAACCTGGAGGTATGAAACATTTTCATCAGGGAAAGGACTTTCAGGCAAAAAAGGAATACTAAAAGTCGGTGAGTGGACAGAAAAGGAGAAGGAAGAGAACCCGCTGAGAAGGGGACTTATAACAGTTAACAGTTCAGGAGATCGGGCAGGAAGATATTTCACCTATTCTGATGGCACTCCATGCCTGTGGATAGCTGACACTTGGTGGGACTGGACAAGCAGCCGTATTAAACTTGAATCATTTAAAAAGCTTGCAGATACGAGAGCTGAACAGGGTTTCAACATCGGACAGCTGTTCTTTGCAGGAAACGGATGGGGAAATGAAAGCTCTCTGCTCGATCCTTCCTTTTCAATTCCGAAACTTGAACAGATAAGGAAAATTGAGGCTATGATAAGGTATGCCAATTCAAAGGGCATAACAGTGTGGATACATGCCTGGTGGAGCCGCGAAGGGATTGACAAATCGATAGGCGAAGAGAACATAATAAGGTGGTGGAAATATGTGGTTCATCGCCTTCATGCCTATAATGTCATCTGGGTTGTTGCCGGTGAGTATAATATGAATAATTATGGCGGATTCCCGCTGGAATTCTGGAACAGGCTGGGACAGATTATACAAGATGAAGATCCCTGTCAACGGATAACTGGCGCCCATCCAACTCCCCCGATGTGGAGCGGTGGTGCGGATGCCCCCCAGTGGTCAACAGCCGAAGCCATTCACAGCCAGGCATGGCTCGATTATAACCAGAGTCAGACCGGTCATGCAAGATGGTGTAATGAGCTTATTCCATGGATAATAACGAATTCTTACAAGATGCAGCCAGCAAAACCGGTAGTTGTCACCGAACCATGGTATGAATTCATCGAAGGTAACCCGACA
>CAZKTX010000092.1:0-1772 GCA_964555805.1 uncultured Rikenellaceae bacterium | reverse complement strand
CTGGAGCCCCACCCGGAACTTGTGCTTGAAAATCCGTCTCCATTCTGCCTGGCCGATCCGGGCAGGGAATATCTGTTTTATCTCAGGTACGGCGGGTCGGTTAAAATTGATCTCAGGCCTTACCCCGCTTCAGCTGAATTTACATATACATGGACCGACCTTGTAAACAACAGTGAATCGAAAAAGGGTGTGATCAACGGAGGATCAATTGAGGAAATAAATTGCCCGGAAGATTACCCCGGAACAGTGAATTTCAAGGATTGGGTGCTTCATGTCGTGAAAAATGGTGAATAATCGATAATTTGAATTCAAAAGCAAAACTATATAATGATGAAAAGACTGACTTTGCTTCTGTGCTTTATCCTGATATCAGCAATTATTGATGCCAGGCAGACAGAACAGTACACAATTTTTGAACTTGAATTAAAAGGACCTTCTTCAGGTAATCCTTTTACCGATGTGCAATTGTCTGCCGAATTCAAACTGATGAACAGATCACTGTTCTGCGAAGGATTTTATGATGGTGAAGGCATCTACAAAATAAGGTTCATGCCTGACCAGACAGGAGAATGGACCTATACAACAAAAAGCAATATCCCTCAGCTTGACTCAAAAAAGGGAAGTTTCACATGCATAAAACCAACAGCAGGCAATCATGGTCCCGTGAAGGTCAGAAACACCTACGATTTTGGATATGCTGACGGTACTCCGTTTTATCCTGTCGGGACTACCTGCTATGCATGGGTCCATCAGCCTGAGGAGCTTGTGAACCAGACGCTGGCCACTCTTTCGGGTACGGCCTTCAACAAGATCAGAATGACCGTTATGCCTAAAAATTACTATGTCTATATAAATAACGAGCCTCCTCTCTATCCCTTTGAAGGATCAAAAGAAAAAGGCTGGGATTTCTCAAGACCCAATCCGGCCTTCTTCAGGAATTTTGAACAGAAAATCCTGGAGCTTCAGAAACTGGGCATTGAGGCCGATGTGATCCTGTTTCATCCTTATGATATGGGCAAATGGAACTTTGACAAGATGAATACCGATGAGGCTTCATTCTATCTGAGATATCTTATTGCGCGAATTTCTTCACTCCGGAATGTCTGGTGGAGCATGGCCAATGAATATGATATAATGAGGAAAACCGACGAGGAATGGGAGAAGTATTTCCGGATTATACAGACTTATGATCCCTACGGACACCTTTGCAGCATCCATAACGGGATGGAAATGTATAACCACTCAAAGCCATGGATAACACATCTCAGCATCCAGACTGCCTATCTGCAGGACATTCAGGACTGGCGGGAACTGTACAGGAAGCCGGTTATAATAGACGAATGCGTGTATGAAGGAAATATTCCGAACGACTGGGGCAATCTGACAGCGGAGGAAATGATGAACCGGTTCTGGATAGCATGGTGCAGGGGAGCTTACTGCACCCATGGTGAGACTTATCTTCATCCCGAAAGTATTTTGTGGTGGTCGAAAGGTGGAAAATTGTACGGAAAGAGCGCCGAAAGGATTGCCTTCCTTCACAGGATCATGACTGAAGCACCGACTGAAGGAGTATATCCGCTTCACAATATCTGGAACAAGGAAACTCAACTAATAAAGGACAGGGAGTGGTACCTGTATTATTACGGGAGCAGTCAGCAGGCAATGGCAACATTCACTCTGCCGAAGGACATTAAATTCAGACTTGAAGTCATCGATGCATGGAACATGACAATTACACCTGTTGCCGGTGAATTCAGCGGACGGGCTGAGAT
>CAZKTX010000091.1:0-9861 GCA_964555805.1 uncultured Rikenellaceae bacterium | reverse complement strand
CCTCTTGCTGAAAAATATTTTAACTGGTCGCCATATAATTATGTCTCCAACAATCCATTACTGTTTTTGGATCCAGATGGAAGGGATAAATTAAGATTTGCGTTGAATTTTAAAATGAATACAGGGGTATTAGGTATTAATGCAAAGCTTTTAGGAACGAAGGTAGGGTACTCTCGTGCATTTGGTGGGGCCGACCAAAACTGAAGATAAAACAGCGAAAAATTCTTCGGAGATGGGTCTTTTTAATCTCACTACAGATGAAGAAGGGAACGGTGTCAAAACAGATATGGGAACAGGAGGTGAAGTTAATCTTGGTATTTTTGGGATAGGAGCTGAGTCAGAAACAAGTTATACTAAAACAAAAGACATTAAAATAGATGCCCAGTCATCTTCAGCAACTAAAAAATCTTCACAAGAAAGTAAGAACAAAAAAGCGGATGAAATATTAAAATGAAATGAAAATGAAAAGTGTAATTTATGTATGTTATATAATTAATTTATTGATGGTTTTGCTATTGGTTTTCGTATTTATAGCAATGCTTTTAAAATTGGATGCAGTGCTTCGCTTTGTTTTTCTTGATAATACCTTTATGAATATAAGATTGGTCTTGACAATTCCAATTTTAATATTGTGGGTACATAATCTTATTGTTTGGTCTAGAAAAGATAAAAACGTGGGTGTCTTTTTTCTATTATTTTTCTTTAGTGCAATTTATAACCCCTTCTATTATAATCGGATAATTAAAAAAGGATGGAGTTGATCTAGTTATTTCTAAACTATAATTGGTCCAATCTGCTGATAACCTGACTGATGCAGTTGGGTTGGCAATATTAGAGCACACAAAATGAAACCCGGTTCAATGCCGGGTTTTAACTTTATAACGCCGCAATATTTTTAATCTTGATTTTTTGAATCAGAGCATCAAGAGCAAAGAGAACATGACCCTTCTGACTATTCCGGCCAATGTGTACAACGATTCCGGAGTATACTGTACAATCCAAAAAAGGATTAATCTGTAACATAAATATAACTCATTTTTTCTTTCGGAGTGATTCTCCTTTCAAATCAATTCTATGTGCATTAACTGCCAATCTGTCCATTATTGCATCGGCTATTGTAGATTCCCCAATATACTCGTGCCATTTTCCAACAGGAAGCTGAGATGTTATTATAACAGATTTCTTTCCATACCTGTCTTCCAAAATTTGAAGTATAGCAAGTCGTGTTGGCCCCTCAAGTGGATGCAACCCGAAGTCATCTAATATCAGAAGATGTGTCTTCTCGATTTGGTTTAAGAGCTTGATAAAGGAGCCATCTAATCTGGAGTTTGATATTTTTTCAAGGAATCGGCTAATTCCGAAGTAGAGCGTTCTGTATCCAACGGAGCATGCCTGGCGACCAATAGCACAGGCAAGGTAGCTCTTACCACAGCCTGTAGCTCCTGTGATCAGCAGGTTTTCTGCCCGCTCGATAAAAGAACAATCGGCCAGCATCATCAGTTTTTCCTGCGATAGATTACGGTTAGTATTACAATGCACTTGTTCCAGAACCGCATTATACCTTAGCTTACTTTGAAGCAGGAACTTTTCAGTTCGTTTATGAGTACGGTCCTGCATTTCTGCTTCCGCCATACGGGCAATAAATTGATTAATCGATGGCTGATCCTGCAGTGGCATTGATAATACGGCCTCGTAAGCTCGTGCCATTCCATGCAGCTTTAATTCTGCCAGGCGATCGAGTGTCATTTGTGTATTCATGTTTTTGTTCAGCTATTTGGTTATTAATTGATTTAGTTATAATTCTGTGAACCCCGGATATTTTCATGATCCGGGATAAGGAATAGGCTTGGATCGGGTTCTGCTTGTTTATCAAGATTGTTTTCCAGGATATTTTTGATCATGCCATAAGTTATCCTACTGCCTTTTAGGGCCCTGTAACAAGCAGCGTCAAAACGCACTGATCCGTAAATATCTGATAGTCTTTTTAACCCCATACAGGCATTGTACGTTTGTTCTATAAAGTCTTTAGAGGCAAGTATCTTCTTAAATGCCGATACTGCACTTTCTCCTATTTTTGATGCCATTGAAAGGAAGTATTCCGCATCCCAGCCAAGTGTTTCGTTGTACCTGAGGTGCTTTTCAGGCATATGCTCGGGAAGTGTAGTATAGCCATGTTTACGGTAATCACGTTTATGGAAGGCGATTCTTTTTAAACCGATGTAGATCTCTACGTTATATTCATCATAAATGATTTTGGTTGTCTGCCCCAGGTATTGATAAGGAACACTATATTGATGTTTGTCCTCGCCTAAAATGACATGGTAGTTCATCTGTACTTTCCCTGCAGTTATGTGTTTTATGGTGAATGGATCCTGTGGGAGTGGTTTAAGCATTGGTTTTTCGATCTGCAAAAACTGCTCGCTACGACTACCTGGAAGCTTTTGGAATGAGGTCTGGTTATAAACTGCAAGTTGTTCAAGTATCCTTTGGTTTAGCTCCGCGAGACTATGGAACTCTTCATTGCGTATTCTGGCATATATTCTAAGATAGGAAAGATAAACGCTACCTTCAACACTTGGTTTATCCTTTGGCTTCCGCGGCCTGGTTGCAATAAGGTTAGTATTATAATGCACAGCCCACTGGTCAGCCAGCTCCTGGAACTTATATTCATACCTGTGGTTCTTATCAATATATTGTTTCATATTATCACTCAGGATATTTTTAGTGATGCCACCAAGGTATTCAAGGCAGCGGTTCAATGCGCTAAACAGATGTTCCTGTCTTGCCGATGGCAAAGCTTCAACGTAGGTATATCCGCTAAAGGGCAGTGTGCAAATCAATACAGGACACGATATGATTTCTCCAGTCTGAACATCAATATAATGTAAGTGCTTGCCCGCAAAATCAACCTGGAGGGTATTGCCCGCCAGATGTGTAAGGTGCATTGTTGCCTTTGTGGTTTTTATGTGTCTGGCAAAATGCTCACAAAACTGGCTATACTGATACCCCTCAGGATAAGCCTGGTGGTATTCTTCCCATAGCAACCTGCGGGTAACTCCAGGACGCGTTAGCTCATGAAGGAAGTAATCCAGATGTTTTTTAAGGTCATCTATGCGCTCATCGGCTTTGGGAGTCGCAGCGTCACTGTAAACCAACCTCTGTAGCTGCTCATCGCTGCAGCCTAAGAGCTCAGAAAAACTTTTGCCGCTTGCTAATAATCTTGAAAGGTAGTTGTCCAGTGTGGCCCTGTGAATATGAAGTGACTGAGAGATTCTCAGCTTGCTTAAACCTTCCGCTTTTAATTGAATGATACGCCTTACCTGTGTCATTGTAATTGATTTGTTTGCCATTTGTGCCTCTTTTTTTTAAGAAAGCACAAAAGTCACAAATCAATCCCTTTTTATTATACCGGTTGTACACTTTGCTCCGGAATCAGTTGTACACTATATGACGGAATGTCACCCGTAGATGGTGCTTCGCACCCCGCCAAAAAAATCTTTTAAATCAAAAAACCTATTTAAAAAATTGTACACTTTGCTCCGGAATCAGTTGTACACTTTACTCCGGAATTAATTGTACACTATAGTCCGGAATATTCACCTTCTCTGTTGGTCCCATCTTCTCGATATAATTTAATCTCTTTAGCATGTCTGGATCTTTAAGGACATTCTCTTGGTCTGTCTCATCAAGGAGATAACCAACGGTTGTATTAAGAATCCCTGCCAGCTTTTTAGCGACACCTGATACTGTAGGTCTCTACACCGTATTTGAATACACTTTCAAGATCAGCAATGAAAATTTCAGATACTATTACCGGGAGTTTTCTTCTTTCCTCCATTCTTCCAGCAATTTCTTTGCTTCTTTCACGGTATGGAACGGACTCTTCTCAGCTTTTTGAATCCCACTTTTGAATTCATCAGGGGAAAGAGGATTCCCCGGTAAAGCCCATTGGTCCTTATCTTTTAATTTTATGATTTTAGTTTTCATAATCTTCCTTGCAATGACTTCCACCCGATAATTCACCTAAAAAGATAATCCATCTGTAAATAATAACAAAACTCGAATTGCTCATGTTTAAAGCAATCGCTATTTCCCCTCATCCTCCCTTAAAAATATTTCCAGCCGGCTGCTGCTGAAGTCCTGCTTCTGAAAAAGTCTCCCGCCGATCACGGGAGCCTTCACCCCGCTGCCCAGAACCTCGTATCCATAGAATATTCTTGCCTCATCCCAAAGACCGAGGCTGATGAAATGATTAAGGACTGCCGCACCGCCTTCAATGAACAATGACTGGATCCCCCATTTGTAAAGGTAGTCGAGTACCTGGGGGGCTGACGGTTCATTTTTGTTCAGCTTTACAACAACCGATCCAGGCATGTTCACTTTCTCAGCAAAGAATGTGAATACAACCTTCGGACCTATCAGATCATTCATTGCAAGATCTGAGGGAAGGTCTCCTGAACCCGAAAGAATAAGCCTGATTGGACTGGTTCCCGTCCATTCCCTAACATTAAGTTTCGGATTGTCGGCCCTCACTGTCTCTCCTCCCACAAGGATAGCCTGTTCCGTGGCCCTCCATCTATGAACCAGGATTCGCTCGGAACTGCCTGTGATCCACAAAGGGCCATCCGTTATCCTTTTTTCCCTGTCGCGGCCGATGAATCCATCAGCGCTCTGCGCCCATTTTAAAACTATGTAGGGCCGCTTCTTCTCGTTAACTGTAAAAAACCTCCTGTTTATAAACCGGCTCTCATCAGCGGCAATGCCTGTGATCACACTGCATCCTGCCTCCCTGAGCCGGGCGAACCCTTTTCCCGAGACTTTGTCGCTTGTGTCGGTGGCGCCTGCAACGACAACCGGGATCCCTTCAGCAATTATCCGGTCGGCGCATGGTGGCGTCTTCCCGTAATGCGAGCAGGGCTCAAGATTGACATAAAGAGTTGAAGAGGTTAGCAGGCTTCGGTCACGCACCGATTCAATCGCAGCAACTTCGGCATGACGGCTTCCGGCTTTAACGTGATAGCCTTCACCGATTATCTTCCCTTCATGTACGATAACCGATCCCACAAGCGGATTCGGATAGGTCATTCCTTCGGCCTTTGATGCGAGTTCAAGGCATCGTTTCATGAATTTAAGATGATCTTCTCCTGCCATTAAACCTAAAGTGCTAATTTTGGGTTATGGCTGTTAAATTACAAACAATAAAAGATATCAGGAACTATATTGCCGGTGAACTTTCAGGCTTGTATCCCCGGCGGGAGTCACTCGCAATTGCCGGACTGATAACAGAGAAAATCTTCAGGACCGGCAGAATGGCCTTGATGCTCAGGGAAAACGAGCCTCTTTCAGGCAGTTCATATCAGAAGAGAGCTATGAGTTATTGCGACAGACTTACAAAAGGCGAGCCTGTCCAGTACGTTCTTGGTGAAACCGTTTTCTATAACTGCAGGATAAGGGTGAACAGTAATGTCCTGATCCCCAGGCCCGAGACAGAGGAGCTGGCAGATATTGCAATTAAGGAGAACGGGGGTACCGAAGCCCGGATAATTGACTTCGGAACCGGATCGGGCTGTCTTGCAATTGCGCTTGCAGTGAATTTGCCGCCGGCAAAGGTGACAGCCCTTGATATATCCAAAGGAGCTCTGAAGCTTGCTGCCCGGAATGCCTCAATCAACAATGCGGAAATTGATTTCATGCATGCCGACATGCTCTCAGCCAGTCTTCCTGAACTGCCAATGGCAGGGATATATATCAGCAATCCTCCCTACGTAAGGGAGTCGGAGAAGAAACTGATGAGAAGCAATGTGCTTGATTTTGAACCGGGAAAGGCCCTGTTTGTTCCTGACAGCGATCCTCTCAGGTTCTACCGGGCAATTCTGAACCACTCCCTGCAAAAGCTCAATCCGGGGGGAATTGTTTATTTTGAGATCAATGAAGCCATGGGAGATGCAATGCACAAATTATTTGAAGAATATGATTTCTCTGAAATCAGGATAATAAAGGACATCAATGGAAAAGACCGCTTCGCAGCAGGAAGAAAAACAACCTGAAAAAAACCGCACCGGTGAAGCTCTTAACAGGGCAATGGCGCTGTGTTCCAGGACAGAGTACTGCATATCGGACATCAGGCAGAAGCTCGAATCATGGGGTTTGGAGTCTGACAAGGCAGGGGATGTTATAGCTGTTCTTATAAGGGAGAACTTCATCAACGAAGAAAGATATGCCGGGGCATTTGTAAGGGACAAGTACCGTTACAACAAATGGGGAAAGGTTAAGATAACTTCGCAACTGAGAGCGAAAGGGATACCTTCCGGAATCATCGATTCAGCGATGTCGTTCCTTGATGATGGTGAATACAGGCAGATGATAAAGGATATGCTCCTCTCCCACCGCAAGTCGATAAAAGCAAAGAACCAGTACGACCTGAAGGGAAAACTGCTTCGCTACGGCCTGTCGAAGGGGTTCGAAAGCAATCTGCTTTATGATATACTGAACGATTTGTAACCGCTCAACCCCCCTTGACGGGACTAGGAATTGATACAATAATCGACAGGCCTTAGGCCTTACATGATTTAGGGATGGGCGCAGCCCGTCCTAAAGTCCACCAATGACGTAAAGCCCCGAAAGGGGCGAAATAAATCTACCAACCGGGAAATTAATTGTATTCTGACAAGCAGTGAGTTGCCGGTAAAAATCATGTCGCCCCATACGGGGCTCTGCAACTATATGGGTGCCTTAAACGGGGCGTTGCCCCGCTCTAACTCATTGCGCCCCTGACGGGACTTAAATACTGCATTTGCAGAATCACAGCTCCCCCATAAAATTCCTTAACCCATCCCCCAGCACTTTCCCTGCTATCCGGCTCCTTTATAGATCAGGCTATTGAATCCTTATCACAAAAATCTGAATATCCATTTAATAAACGGCATGAATGTGATCAGAAAGAGTGTCAAAGAAGCAATTGTATCGTAAATAATCAGCTGCCTGACCGTTTGTGGGTGTTTCAGGTAAAACACCAAAAACACGATTCTCATGACAAGCTGGGCAGCAAAGAAGATGAAAACCCTCATTCCGTTGCTGTTCCATTTGTAAGCTTCACTGATCTTTCCTTTCATGATAAGCGAGAAGCTGTGTGACAATCCGCATGAAGCGCATTGTTCACCGGTTAGCCGCTCATGGATACAGACAACAGGATAATTGTTTTTTTCGGGCGAGAAAATACCGGAATATACAAACATGAACAGCAACACTCCGGCCAGTGCCGTATTGACAGACAGGTAAGGTTCAGAGATCAGCCTTTGCTTCAGTAAGGAAAAAGCGTTATTCGTTTTTGTCGACGCTGTCATTTGTAACAGTGTTGCCTTCTTCAAGCTCCTCAAGCTGGCGCCTGCGATCCTCCTTGCCTTCTCCAACCTTTATTTCAACCGATTCATCACCGTTATCAACCCTTATGTCGACGTTTGCATCGTCAAGTCCGTCAAGAACATCTTTCTGAACATCCTTGATAACATTCTCTATATCACCTCCCCATTGCTTGTCGAATTTATCACCGATCTTTCCAACAACCATTATCTGCGACATTGAAATCAGCATGGCTACAATGCCGATTATAAGACCTGCCAGAAGAACACCTTTGGGTGAGTCATTTCGTGCTGCCTGGCTCAGGCCTACTGAAGCAAGCACAATGGCTATTATTCCCGGAATTACTGCAATTAGTCCCACACACGGGATAACTGCAATCACAAATGTTACTATTGCTGTTACAAGCGCAGCTACTCCAAGAGTCTGCCCTGCCGGCCTTGGGGTCTGACCCGGTATTTGTCCCTGGGGTTTTCCGGTGTTAGTTGTGAAATCTTCCATGATGTTCTGTTATTTTCGTTAGTTTTCATTCCTTGTAAGAATATTCTGCATATCCTGTTCTAAAGACGTTACAGGAGTTTCAATGATGCGTCCGGCTTCAACTTTATTCCTGAGAAAAATAAAAGTCGGTACTCTTTCAATATTGAGGGTGTCATAGCCTCCAACCGGGGCAAGCTTTGTATTATCGACTCCTACAAAGACAATCCTGTCAGCCGGAAATCCAATTTCCTCAACGATCCTCATAAACCTCGGGACCTCCCTCCTGCTGTCAGGGCACCAGGTTCCCATAACAATAAGTATCGACAGATCGTCTCCGGTTGTTTTCCGGAGCTGGTCGAGAACAGCCTCTTCCGGCTTATATTCTTCCTTACCCCTGACATACCAGTCCGAGTGTGGAGGATTTGAGAACATGCCCGGACTGATATAGCCGAGAAGCCATGTTGAAGGATCGGCATAATTCACCTGCTGGTGAGCGCTTTGTGCTTCAATCGCAGATGGGGCGGTCGCACCGGTGTTTCGGGATGTTCTGCAGGAAGAAGAAAAAAGGGCAACTAGAAATATGATTGCGATTGTATGCCTCATGGTTAAAAGTATTGATTTTATTCAGTTGAATGAAGAAGTATCTCAAGTATCTGCTTTGCTGCCCGGGCCACCGAAGTTCCTGGTCCGAAGACAGCTGCCACACCGGCATCGTAAAGGAACTTGTAGTCCTGGGGTGGGATCACACCTCCGGCAATCACAATTATATCTTCCCTCCCCAACTTTTTCAGTTCGTCGAGCACCTGTGGGATCAGTGTCTTGTGACCGGCTGCAAGGCTCGATATTCCAAGAACATGAACATCATTTTCAACCGCCTGGCGTGCTGCTTCTGCAGGAGTCTGGAAAAGAGGTCCGATATCCACGTCAAATCCGATGTCGGCATAGCCTGTTGAAACCACCTTGGCTCCCCTGTCGTGGCCGTCCTGGCCTATTTTGGCGATCATTATCCTGGGTTGACGGCCTTCCTTTGCGGCAAATCCGGCAGCCATCGCCCTGGCTTCATCGAACTCTTTGCCTGATTTATACTCCGAGGAATAGGCTCCTGAAATTGTACGTATCACAGCTTTATATCTTCCGGCTATTTTTTCACATGCATAACAAATTTCTCCAAGGCTTGCTCTTTTTGCAGCGGCGTCAACAGATAGTTCAAGCAGGTTTCCTTCACCGGTTTCAACACTTCTGGTTATTGCATCAAGTGCCGCCCTGCATTCATCTTCGTTTCTTCCGGCACGAAGTTTCTGAAGTCTTATTATCTGGGCATCCCTCACAGCGCTGTTGTCGACCTCGAGTATCTCAAGAGGTTCCTCCTTATCAAGTCTGTACTTGTTTGTGCCGACAATTGTCTGCAGGCCCGAGTCGATCCTGGCCTGTGCCCTTGCAGCCGCTTCTTCTATCCTCATCTTTGGAATGCCCGATTCAATTGCTTTGGCCATTCCGCCGAGGCTCTCGATTTCTTCAATACGTTCCCATGCCTTATGGGCAATCTCATGAGTGAGTGATTCAACATAATAAGAGCCGGCCCACGGATCGACAGCCCTGCAGATATTCGTTTCCTCCTGCAGGTATTTCTGGGTATTCCTTGCGATACGTGCCGAAAAATCGGTTGGAAGGGCAAGAGCTTCATCGAGAGCATTTGTGTGAAGGCTCTGGGTATGCCCGAGGGCGGCGGCGAGTGCCTCTATTGTGGTACGGCCAATGTTGTTGAAAGGATCCTGTTCCGTAAGGCTCCATCCGGAAGTCTGGCAGTGAGTTCTGAGCGCCAGCGATTTCGGGTTTTTGGGATTGAATCCGCTTACTATCTTTGCCCATAGCATCCTTGCAGCCCTCATCTTTGCTATTTCCATGAAATGGTTCATGCCTATTGCCCAGAAGAAGGAGATCCTCGGGGCAAAAGTGTCAATATCGAGGCCTGTATTGATGCCGGTTCTCAGGTATTCGAGACCGTCGGCAAGCGTATAGGCCAGC
>CAZKTX010000090.1:6551-9998 GCA_964555805.1 uncultured Rikenellaceae bacterium | reverse complement strand
TTTGATTTTAAAGGTATGATGGAACCCACATGACTGAAAATTATATAAATACGTGTTTGTGTATTTGACACATGTGAGTTTCATAGTTCAGTTTTTATATTCTGTTGAAGTTTTCAAATGTAAGGATAATCCCTGTCAATAAGTTTGTTCTCTTTCATCTCATTCCAGAAGTCGTGCGGGATTTCACATTCAACCGATTCAACATTTCTTTTAATCCTTTCCGGTACTGATGTATTAAGTGAAACGCCAATAACTCCGGGAGGGGTCAGAGCAAATTTGACACATGCGTTTGCCGGAACGACACCATGTTTTTTGCATAAAGAAAAAAACCTCTCTCTCCACAGGAATTTCGCCCTGCTTTCGTTTGAATCCGGTTTTATCCTTACGTAGTCGAAATATTCGCCGCCGGTAAGAAATCCGGCATGAAAGACAGCTGAGTTTATAATTACAGTACCTTTTTTCTTAAGTTTCTCCATGAAACCGAGCAGTTCCCCGGGATGCCGGTAGATTGTCATACTGTTGGCAAACATCACCCAGTCGAGATCAACTTCATTTGCTATCAGTTGGATAGTCTTCCAGTTCTTGGCCCCGACTCCGATGGCTTTAGCTTTTCCCTCCGATTTAAGCATCGATAAAGCCCTGTATGCCTCAAGGATATTACTGAAGAGCTTTTCAAATCCGTTACTGCCTCCGGCTGTGGCAAGGTATTCATCCGGATCATGAACTGACAGCATCTGTGGTTTATAAGTACCGCCAAGAAGTTCGTTTCCCTGTTCCATGCATTCAACTATCCCGTTGTAGCTGATGCTCTGCCTGGCATCATTGTTTATTCCGACCCAGACGCCCTTCTCAAACTGGGGTTCCGGACCTGTAAGAGGTGTGCGGAGCCAGCCCAGCTTGTTGCTTATAATTATATCTTCTGCGGGCACTTCCAGTTTTCCCAGGATCTCGCCGAGTTTTTCAAGGGCAAGCCCGGCGCCGTATTTACCTGCACAGTCGAAAACGACAGGTTTCGGAACATGCTTAAGGCATTCCCTGACAATGGCGGTTTTCGTTTCATCGCTTATGGCAGAGTATAGATTTCCAAATGCACTGGTGCCGAATATTATCGGTGGCAGCTTGATACCGGTCTTGCCGGCAGGTGTGTGTTCCATTGAACTTCTTTGACGCAAGATAAAAAATCTTTGGGAAAAAGTGATTTCAAATTATGGGAGTGCCGGGGATGCCTCATTCTTTTGTGCCGTTTTGGCATGTCAGTTCAGATTTGGCACAATAAATGCTGATTCTCATTCTGGACAATACTAAAAAACCGGGAAATGAAAAGACTTGTATTAGCATTGGTTCTTGTCTCAGTCGGGATGATTTCTTATCCTCAGACAAAAGGAAAAATGATGCCTGTAACAACATCATCCAGGAAAGCTTTAGCGCTTTATAATCAGGCTGTTAAATATTACGATGCCGTAAACATCGACAAGGCAGTCGAAACTTTCAATGATGCCCTGAGAGAGGATCCTGATCTGTTCATGGCAAACTACCAGCTGGCGCTATATTCTTTGATGAATGAGTCGCCTGAAAATTTCAGGAGATTTTCAAACATTGCAATCAACTGTAAGGCAAAGCTGAGTGAAGGGGAGGAGCTGCTGAAAGAAGCCCTGGTCAGGTTGAGGGATGGATCGGAAGATGTCACCGACCTTGGCAGGAAGCTTGTGGACATGTACCCCGGCGATCCGGCTTCATACAACCAGCTTATTTCGTTTCAGTCAATCACCGGCGGGATAGAGGAGATGGTAGAGACTATTCTTAAAGCAATTACAGTGTCGGGTGATCCTGCTCCGTTTTACAACCAGCTTGGATACGCTTACCTGAATCTGAAACAGGAAGATAAGGCTGAAGAGTCTTTCGACAAGTACATTGAGCTTGATCCCAGGAACCCGAATGTATATGATTCAAAAGGAGATTATTTCATGTATGTGAAGCAATACGGCAAGGCTTATGAATCATATATGAAGGCATATTCAATCGATCCCTCATTCAGCGAGGAAAAAGCCCGGATGGCTCAGCAGCTTTATGAGCAGGAGAAAGGACGGAGGCTCCAGGTTATTCCAATGTAAGGAAGACCGAAGACGGAAGATGAGGCATTAAGGCTTAAAGGCGTGACGGACTGACTGCCACTGTTGATTGCCCACTGCTTACTGCCAACTGCCAACTTTTTATTGCCTCCAGTGAATCAGCCGGCAATCCTGACTGCTTTTTTCTGGGCCGTGAGTGCCAGCCAGGAGGCAAGGAAGCAATGCTCCTGCGACATTGCTGTTTCAGTGCGGTTGACAACGTCATTTACAAGTTGTTCGCCGTAGGGCATGTAAACCTGGGAGCAATCGAAGTACTTTGTTTCCTTGTGGTTAACAAGGAAAAGGTGGTTGCCTCCGTTTCTGCCTGCAATGTCGATGTATTTACGCATCTCAATGTATCCTTCGGTTCCAAGGATGAAAGTCCTGCCGTCGCCCCAGGTTGCGAGACCGTCGGGAGTGAACCAGTCGATCCGGATATACCCTGATGCATTGGGACTTCTCACAATCATATCTCCGAAATCCTGATAAGCCGGGTACTTTGTTGTGTTGAAGTTACCTATCTGTGAAAGGGCCACTTCAGCCTTTGACGATCCGGTGTAAAACAGGAACTGGTCGCACTGGTGCGATCCAATGTCGCAAAGTATTCCTCCTGCCATCCCGGGTACAAAGAACCAGTCGGGTCGTGTTGATGGATTCATTCTGTGGGGGCCGAGGCCGATAGTCTGGACTACCTTTCCGATAGCTCCTTCGCGGATAAGTTCGCCGGCTTTTACAGATGCCGGGTTACCCAGGCGTTCACTGTACATTATCGAATAGATACGGTTTGTCTGTTTCTGCACCTTCTTAACTTCCTTGAACTGACTCAGTGTTACAATTCCGGGTTTGTCGGCCATAAAATCCTTGCCTGCCTTCATAACCCTGATTCCCAGGGGAGCCCGGTCGACGGGGATCGATGCACTTGCGACCAGCTGAACCGAGCTGTCCTCAAGGATCTCTTTTTCGCTGCCGGCAACTTTTACATCCGGGTAGCGCTTTGTGAAACCTTTCAGCAGGTCAGGTTCGATTGCAAACACTGAAACAAGTTTGCCGCCGCCGCCGATCAGGGCATCGGCCATGCCATAGATATGGCTGTGGTTGAGGCCGATTACCGAGAACCTTATTGAATTGGATGGTGCCGGACGTTTTTCGGGCTTAAGTATTACTTCTTCCGGGGTTGAAGTGTTGTACAGGTCCCTTGAGAAGATCTCCGGAGGGAACATCGACAGAGCTGAGAGTCCTGTGGCTGAGGCCAGGGACTTTCTTATAAATGTACGGCGGCTTGTACGCATGAGCTTTAAGTTGATTGGTTGAATGCATTACTCAAAGCTACGAAAAAACA
>CAZKTX010000090.1:0-6451 GCA_964555805.1 uncultured Rikenellaceae bacterium | reverse complement strand
TCTATTTCTTAATAAATTCAACCCTACGATTCATGGCTTTGTTCGACGGAGTATCGTTGGGAGCAACCGGCTTACTTTCGCCGGCGCCTTCGGTCTCCATTCGCGTTGCCTCGATTCCGAATTTCGCCGACAATTCCTTCTTTACCGATTCTGCCCTGCGTTTCGAAAGGTCGAGGTTCATAGCATCGTCACCATCGCTGTCGGTGTGACCGGTTATTTTAACGCTCACTCCAGGATTTTCTTTAAGCACATCGGCAATACTTTTGAGTGTGCCGTTTGATTCAGGTCTGATGTCGGCCTTGTTTACATCGAATGTAATGCCGTATGTCACAAGTTTCCCTTCCGTGATAAGCTTGCTGCGGGTATCGGGTGAGGCTGTTGTGATCTTCATACTTGTAACCATCGGCCAGCTGGCACGGTCCCATCCGGAGAAGAGGAGCCTGTTGAATTTTGTATGCGCATAGATATTAGTGGGAACATCTACTGTTTTTGCTCCCTGATGATAGACTCTCACTCTTCTTTTCTGTACCCAGATAATTACGTGATTGACCTGTTCACGAACCACCGGATTCTTTGCCCCCTGGCCGTCGATCCATTCCCCTTCAGGGTTGTTTGTGTAGCCCTTCGTCTCCCAACCGTCCTGTTTCAGTGTTATATGAAGACCGCTTTTCCCGGGGTAGAGATCGTCATTTATTTCTTTTGTGTTTTCAGGATCTTCCTCATACAGCGTCAGAATAATTCCCCGGTCATAATCCTTATCGGGGATTATATCAAATTCGATTATAAAGTTATCGGGAAAAGATATATTTTTTGTGTAGCAGTAGACTGCATCTTCGCCATTCATGTGGAGCCATTTTCCGGGAGCTATATTCACTGTTTTGACCTCGCCGCTGCCATTGGATGTCCACAGTGCGGGAAAATCTCCGACAGCATCCTGGCTGAAGTCCTCGAAGTAGAGAATTTTGTCCCCGGGGACGAAATCATACTGGGTAAAACTTTCAACTTTTTGGGGAGCAGAAGATGCAGCGGTCCGTTCCGATGATTCTACAGTTTCTTCAGCCTCGTCCTGTTCAGGGTTTTCTTCAGAGTCTTCAGAATCAACGGCTTCTTTATCGCCGGAGTTCTTATTTTTCCTGAAAACATTTACAGCTCCCTGTTCAAGTTTGTCCAATCCTGCATCTACGCCCTGATCGATCCTTGAATTTGCCCTGCCCGTAGCCTTGTCCTTTACAACCTCTTTGGGATTAATAAGCTGAGCTGAAACTCCGGAACTCAGTAACAGAATGAATGCCGTCATCAGAAACGGCACAAGAATTTTTCTCTTCATAAGACCAGCATTTAAATTGAATTGATAAAACAGATAAAGCAAGCCAATCCGGATGACGGCCCATAGTAAAAAAGCGACAACACAGTTACCCTGATATTCAGACCTCTATTCCTGAAAGGATCTTTGCCACATTCAGGTCTCTCCTGAAGAAATGGTCGGGGGTTTCACCGGTTATTGATTTGAAGTCCTTGATGAAATGGGTCTGGTCATAATAGTTACCCATAAATACAAGATCCTGATAATCCAGATTTCCGTTTGAGTTAATCCTGTTCCACAGATAGTTTATCTTAATAATACGTTCGAGCTTTTTAGGAGTGATTCCAAGCCTTTCCCTGAACCTTCTCTGAACTGTTCTCTCGCCAAGCGCAAAATCTCCGATTATTTTGTGCAGGGGAGTTGAAATACTGTTGTTAAGGATCTTATCATACATAAGATCCGTCTCATCCGGAATATATTCACCGGGATGGAGCTTGTTAAAAAACCGTGTGAAGACCTCAATTCTTCCAGTGAGGTTAGCCTGTTGTTTCATTTCTTCCCAGACAGGTCTGAATAAAGGTTCAGAAATGGGGAGATAAATCAGTTTGCCGGGGATCATGCTCATACCCAGCACCCTGGACAGGACGGTTGGTTTGCAGGTTGCAATGAATGTCTCTGTTTTACCTTCAATCATTATAGAGTTTGCTGTCGGGCAGAGTGGAGCCATGAAGAAAGACGGGAGGGGCTGGATGGCCGGCTTCATAATGCGAGGCAAATTCCCGAAATGAAATACAAGGGATGTGTCAGCCTGGGGTACGAACTTATCGATCAGTGGATTGCTATTATAAGAATGGATTGCTTCAAATTGTACTACAAGCCAGGAAATATTATTACCCGGCTTGAAAAACTCTGCTTCGGGGGCCATCGGTTAAAGATTGTTTTTCAGATCTGAAATTTATCCATTAAATGTAAAATTGGAAATGATTTTTGAGCAACCCGAAGATTTTGTTGAATCTTCTTCAACTATCACATTTCCATGCATCAGATCATCAAGTGTCACTGAGTTGAAATAATTATAAATCAAATTATTAAGTTGTGTCCAGAACCCGCGGACCTGACATCCCCCGCTCAGGTCGCAATTATAGTTGCCCGAAAGGCATTCAACGATGCATATCCCCGGTTCAAAAGCCCTGTGGATATCAAAAATTGTTATTTCTGACGGTTTGCGGGTAAGAATATATCCGCTCTTTTTCCCTTTTGCATTGCTGATCAGCCGGGCTGTTTTGAGAGCATGTATAATATGATCGAGATATTTGATTGACAATGACTGGCTGGCAGCAATGTCTTTCTGAAAGACTCCCTTATCTTGCTGCCCTCCGGCAATTTCTATCATTGTTCTTAATCCATATCGGGTACGGGTACTGATTTTCATCGGGAGATAGCGAAATTGGTCTCAGGTGTAAAATTAATCATAATGCTGAAACTTACCGAGATCTCATCTTTTACTTTAATGAGTCCGTTAAGCTTCTGAGGCGGCGGGATTTTGAAGTCTGTAAGTTTAAGTATTTCAGAACCTCTTATTGTTAGGTTGCCGCCACAACTGACAAGTTCGCAATCAATTGCATAATCCCTTGTTACTCCGGCAAGTGTGATGCCAACATTATATTTAAGGGGGCTCGTACTTTCGGCGGGTTTTTCGACAATGAAATCATTGAACCTGATTGATATGTAAGGATACTTGCTTTCCTGCATCTGAAGAAGGAAATCATTGTACATATGAGGATTGCTTGCTTCAAACTCTCTTACCGGGATGAATAGCTCTGTCCCGTTCCATAATAAGTTGTATCGTGGTTTTCCCTCCTTGCCCGGCGCGGGTTGTTCAAAAGTGAAGCTGAACCGGTTGACATTGGATTCCCCCATTATAACAAGGTAACTGTTGCAGGCTGGAGAAACACCCTTTTTCCTGCTTTCAGGATCCGACGCATGTATTACAACCCCCATTAGAAGGAGTAAAAATGTTACTGGCAATATCCTGAATAACTGTTTCATTTCAAAAAGAAATTGCAGCCTCTGCCATCATGCCTTTAAAGCCTGCCTCCGCTCCGTACTGGGATATAAATCCATTATAATCCTGATTGACGTATTCGAGTTTGAGAAGAACACTTTCAAGCATATTCCATCCTGCAGCGGCCTGGAATCGTGTAATATTCTGGTCATCCTTGTTCCATGCTTTGTTGTATCGTAAGCCACAGTAGAATTGTTCCTCATTGCCGAAGCGGTATAAACCTTCAGCGGCATACTGTGAGAACTCGACAGAAGAACCGGCCAGAGTAGTGCCATTCATTTTCTCAAATGTCCCGAAGACTTCAAATCCCTTGTAACGTGAAAAGAGGTTTGCCATAAATGCATTGTTCCTGTCTGTAAAGCCGGGGCTCCATGAACCAGAAGTATGGTTTTTTGTAATGTCGACATCATTTGGGCTGTTGGTTACCCTGTTCATGACAAGGTAATACCGCGATCCTGCCCTGTCGCCGTTATAGAGGGAACCAAAGTGATGATTTGGAGAATGGTACCCTGATAATGTCAGTCTCAGGCGCCACTCATCGGTGACCTGTTTGTCGTATCCTCCTTTCCAGTAAAACGCCAGTTCCCGGTGAGTGTCGTAGGTGCTGTATCCTGTTGAGGGACTGTACCCTGCCAGGGCTGGCTTGAGTGATCCTGTTGAAAGAGCACCCATAAGAAGCAGCCCATCCGACCGGAACATGAGTTCAGCTGCAATCTGGGTGCTGAAAGCATCGATTATGTAATTGCCCACAAAAGGATTGGAGATAACGTGACCATTGTCGGAACGCCTGAAATGGGCATCTCCGAAATTGATGTCCATATCCCCGACCTTGAGCGTCAGATAGTCCATTGCACGGTCAAGCCGTTCTGACTTTAAGAACGGGAGTTGGTCGATTATAAGGTATCCGCCTTTGACCCATGTTTCATTGTGGTGCCGGGAGGAAAGATATGTTGTAAGATTGACTTTAATCCCGGGAGCAAGCTGCGATTCTATTATCATGTTTGCCGTGGGAAGGTTGAAACCTGTGCCCAGAGGTATAAGAGCGCTATCGGCATGATGGCTGATCATCTGGTACTGCATTGCAAAATCGGCACCCAGCCTGACGTTTGGTTTTTCAAAGTCTTTCCCGTTCAGCTTGGACTCTTCAAATTGTGAGCTTGCCACTACCGGAAGCAGAGTGGCAAGAAGTGATATAAAAGCTAATTTTTTCATCATAATATAATTTTGATTTTAAAGGTCTGATGGAACCCAAATGGTTGAAAATTATATGCATGCGTGTTTGTGTATTTGATACATGTGGGTTTCATTATGTGATTATTATTTGTTAAGCGCCGAAATCGGATTTTTTGAAGGGAGCTCAAATGAAAGTTCAAATACTACTGTTATTTCATCACCGGTTTTCAGAGTCCCGAGTAATGCGGTGGGAGCTTTTATTTCATAATCGCTCATCTTTAAAGGCTTTTCACCCTTTACCCTGAGTTTCCCATCGGACAGGAACCCATCCACCGGTATTGCTACCTGCCTTGTGATTCCATTGATTGTGAGTTCACCTGAAATTGAGGATGAAAACTTCCCGTCAATTACACTGAGAGGGAATTGTTTTGCAGATGAAAAATGGATGTCAGGATGTTTTTCAACATTGAGTGCATTGTGAGTTTTGTTTGTCATGATTGAATTATCGCTGATTATTGAGGCAGCCTTGCATTTAAAATGAACCATGTCGATGGCGGGTGCGGAAGCTCCATCGGTTGAAAGCTTCATATCAATACTGAACTCTTCTGCTGCTTCCTGCCAGTCGTGAAGGTTGGATGTTCCCCTGATGCTGACCTGGCTTTCTTTTTTAACGAAAACCGGATTCTGTGCTGACGCCGCAGTGTACAGCGCCATCAGGATTACTACAGTCAGAATATTTCTTTTTCTTATGATTTTCATCAGTTTATAATTTTTAATTTAATGGTCTGATGGAACCGCACATGATTGAAAATGTATACATACGTGTTTATGCATTTGATACATGTGGGTTTCATGATGCTTTTTATTAATGCTATTAATCCTATTAAAATAGTAGGATAAAGTTATGTGAAATAAATAACACTGAGATGTGTAAATTCAGGTATTTTGCAAAAATGTTGTAAATATCATACAGGAGACCGGTTTAGCCCGAAAAGGGAAAAAGGCATAAAACCAATTGAGCAGTTTTTTGTTATGTAGCAGTGGAAACTAAATGATTAATCTGGTTATTACAGTATTTTTGTACAGATGATTAGAATATTGAGGACTTCCCGGCTTTTATTCCCGGTTCTGTCGGTTTTCCTCCTGCTTTCATTCGGTTGCGGGGGTGACGATCCGTTGGTCTCACAGGTTCCTGATGTACTGACCCTGTCAGTTACTGATATTCAATCAACAAGCGCTACACTGAAAGCAACCCTGGGGCCGGGCGGCATGCCGGTTGAAACGACATTTGAATATGGAATACCTCCGGACTTTGGAACCAGCATTGCTGGTTCACCTGACCCTGTTGTTCCTCGTGGTATTAAGGCAGAGATAGTATCGTTGGTCAGGGGAACGGAGTATCACTTCAGAGTTAAGGCAGTCAATTCTGCAGGAGCAGCATACAGCAGGGAGATGACATTTACTCCCGGGTACGGAATTGGTGAGGCATTTGGAGGCGGTTTTATTATCTGGCTTGATGATAGCGGTGAACATGGTCTTATTGCAGCGGAAACCGATCAAAGCAATGGAATAGTATGGGATAACAGTCCGAACTGTAAGAAGACAAATGTTTCTGCAACTTCAATCGGAACGGGACAGGCGAACACAACGAGGTTGGTATCAGTCCTGGGATTAGGCAGTTACCCGGCAAAAATCTGTGATGAGCTGGTGTTTAATGGGTTCACTGACTGGTTTTTGCCATCTCTCGAAGAGTTGGATTGCATGCAAAAGGGCCTGTCTGTATTTGACAGGAATTACAATCTGAACGGGATTTATTACTGGACTTCATCGGAGGCTCCGGATACTGACGGGACAGGAAGTTGTTCGGCAATGGTTCAGAATATATTCACCGGCGAAAAACGATCGTGGGC
>CAZKTX010000089.1:0-10004 GCA_964555805.1 uncultured Rikenellaceae bacterium | reverse complement strand
CAAACCCTGTTTTCATACTCGATGAGATTGACAAGGTGGGGCAGGACTTCAGGGGAGACCCTTCGTCAGCCCTGCTTGAGGTGCTCGATCCTGAACAGAACAGCACCTTCTTCGACAATTTCATCGAACTTGAATATGACCTCTCAAAAGTGCTCTTTATTGCAACAGCCAATACGCTTTCCACAGTAAGTCCTGCACTCAGGGACAGGATGGAACTTATTGAGATAACCGGTTATCTGGTCGAGGAGAAACTTGAGATTGCCCGACAACACCTTCTTCCAAAGCAGCTTGAGAACCATGGGGTTAAGCCCGATCAGCTGATTATCGGAAAAAAGGTGATGGAAACAATAATAGATAAATATACCCGTGAATCGGGTGTCAGGGAACTTGATAAGAAACTGGCCAAGATTGTAAGGGTGACTGCAAAAAATATAGCATCCGAAATCAGTTACAACCCTGAGTTGCCGGCGGAGATCGTAACCAAAATCCTCGGGCCGCCAAGATTCATCCGCGACCTTTATGCCGGGAATGATCAGGCCGGCGTTGTGACAGGCCTGGCCTGGACTGCATCGGGAGGTGAGATACTTTTCGTAGAGACTAGCCTCAGCAGAGGCGCCGGCAAACTGACACTCACGGGTAACCTGGGCGAGGTTATGAAGGAATCGGCCGTTATTGCCCTCGAATACCTGAAATCAAATGCAGAATTGCTGGATCTGCCCGATAATTTTTCGGAGAAATGGAACATCCATATCCATGTGCCTGAAGGAGCAATCCCAAAGGACGGACCTTCGGCCGGAATAACTATGGCAGCTTCTATCGCCTCCGCATTCTCCCAACGAAAAGTTAAGAAATACCTGGCAATGACAGGCGAGATAACACTTCGCGGCAAGGTGCTTCCGGTGGGAGGGATAAAGGAAAAAATCCTGGCAGCAAAGCGGTCAAGCATAAAGGATATAATACTGTCGGAAGAGAACAGGAAGGATGTTGAAGATATTAAACCCATTTATATTGAAGGACTTAAATTCCATTATGTTGAGACCATAATGGAAGCGCTCGACATTTCACTTCTCAGGCAGAAAGTTAAAAATCCAAAGAAAATTACATTTGAATGATAAGAATCGCCGTATTTCCGGGCTCTTTCGATCCTTTGACAATCGGACACGAAGGGATAGTAAGAAGGGCACTTGTCCTCTTCGATGAGATAATAATTGCAGTGGGAGCCAATGCCCTGAAAAAAAGCTATTATTCACTTGAAACTAGGAAGGAAATGATATCAAAGGTCTTCAGGGATGAACCCAGGATCACTGTCGACCATTACGAAGGCCTCACGGTCGATTACTGCAGGAAACGGGGAGCCCGGTATCTGCTCAGGGGATTGAGAACAGCCGCCGACTTTGAGTTTGAGAGGGCAATTGCACAGGTAAACAGGACAATCATGCCTGAGGTCGAAACTGTCTTCCTTCTTACTGTGCCGGAACATGCTTCAGTGAATTCAACAATAGTGCGCGACATAATAAGAAGCGGGGGAGACGCCTCAATATTCGTCCCGGCAGCAATAAACATTCATGATTACAGGGGAGAGGACCTGTGATTTTGTTCAGATCTCAGGCCGGATGAGTCCTTTAACCGGCATGGCAGACCTGTTCAGGATTTAAGTACCGACGTATTTATAAGATCCATCAGCGAAAGCCATGCAGTCGACTTGATAATGCTCAGCTCATCAGGCGAAAGCCATTCCACTTTTGTGATTCCTTCTTCAGTCTGGGGCACCATTACCATACTCCCGGCATAGTCCATCAGGAACCAGCTTGTCTTTTTAAGGTATGAGATGCCTTCCCAGCTGTAAGTATGGTAACTTGGTTCGAGCTGCTTTACTATCCTGTGTCCGGTTATGCCGCATTCTTCACTTACCTCCCTGACAGCACAGACCTCAGGCTCCTCCCCCGGTTCAAGATGACCTTTGGGCAGATCGAGCTTTCCTTTCTTCTCTATGAAAAGATATTTTCCTGATGTGTGCCGTACAAGTCCGCCGGCGGCGCCAACCTCGGTGAAATAGATCCTGAAAATCTTCCAGATATGGGTTATGTTGGTGCCATAAACATTTATCGACTCAAGTGAGGTGTCGGCCTGGAATCCGGCAATCAGTTTATAAAGTTCCTTCGTTGCATAAAACTTATGGAATAAGGAGTATTTTTGCAGACGGTCAGGCTCGGGACTGATCATTATGAACCGGTTCTCAAAATGAACTTTATACATCACTCTATGGATAACAGTGCTAAAAAGATCGCCGAATATCTGTTACAAATTAAAGCAATAAAATTGCAACCGTCAAATCCTTTTACATGGGCTTCGGGCTGGAAATCTCCGATTTATTGCGATAACCGGAAAACTCTTTCTTTCCCGGAAGTCAGATCCTTCATAAGAGACTCTTTTTCCCGTGTTGTCTCAGAATGCTATCCGGGGGCAGAGCTTGTTGCCGGAGTGGCCACGGGAGCAATAGCCCACGGAGTGCTTGTAGCTGAAAAGCTTGGCTTGCCTTTTATCTACGTGAGGTCAGAGCCAAAGGAACACGGCCTTGGAAACCAGATAGAAGGGTACTATGAGAAGGGACAGAAGGTTGTCGTGATCGAGGATCTTATCTCAACGGGTGGAAGCAGTCTGGGAGCAGTCAGGGCACTCCGCGAAGCCGGTTGCGATGTACTCGGGATGGCGGCTATATTTACTTACGAATTCTCAAAGTCAGCCGATGGATTTAAAGCCGCCGGATGCGAACTGCAAACCCTGAGCAACTATTCGGCTCTTATCTCAACTGCTGTTGAAACCGGATATATCACAAATGATGATGTTGCGACACTTAAAAAATGGAGGCTCGATCCGGCAGGTTGGGGCATAAAATAATGGCACCACTATACAGCTTTGAAAGCCGAAAAGGCAGCCTTTCATGCACACCTTCAGAGATATTCGATTTTGTCACCGATATCCGTAACCTCAGGCAGTTTGTACCGGATAATGTCGTCGAGGACCTTGTAATCGATGCAGATACATGCAGCTTTCGAGTGCCGGCTATGGGAAATGTAAACATCAGCCTTTCCGGCAAGGAACCGGTCAATCAGGTTGTCTATAGCGGCACAGCCCTGCAGTCGAACGACTTTTCCCTTGTACTCGATATAAACGGAAACAGTGAAGGGCAGGCTGATGTACTTGTGAAGCTGGCGGCAAACCTCAATCCCGTACTGAGAATGATGGCAGCCGGACCAATTTCGGATTTCCTGGATAAACTTGTCGGGGAGATGGAAAAGTTTAAAGGCTGGAATCAGAAAATTTAACTTCTTAGAAAGACCTTCAGATTCCGGATCGCTAAAGAATGAATTCGATTTCCTTGAAGGCGAATTCCCTTGTACGTCCGGCTTTGTTTTCAACCTTAAGCATCCCTGAGTTTCCAACTGATAAAATCCTCCCGCTGAAGATTCCCTCTGCCGATCTGAATTCATGCCATTCATTAAGCCGGTACAGCGATCCGGCATAGTCATTTCTGATCTCATCGCACTCACCGGTAATTACATTTTTGTACCGTTTGTCGAGTGATTTCAGAAGCTCTTCGAGGCAAACGGAAGTGTCATGATCCTTACCTGTGATTACCTTCAGCGAAACCGGATTGGGGATACGGGCCGGAAAGGACTCCTGGTTAATGTTCAGTCCGATGCCGGCCACCGAGCTTGTCAGGGTGCTTCCCGTTATAGAGTTTTCAATCAGGATACCTGCTATTTTGTCATCCCCTGCATAAATATCATTCGGCCATTTTATTCTGCAGCCTGAAATGATTGTTTTGAGAAAATCGCAGATGCCAAGAGATATTAACATTGAAATAATAAACTGATCCTCCGGTTTAATAATTGTCGGGAATAGTATAACACTGAATAACAGGTTTTTCCCCTCTTCACTCTCCCATCGGTTTCCCTTCTGTCCTTTCCCTGCCGACTGGTAAGCGGCGTGGATTACAAGGCCCTCCCGTGCTTTGCCGGATTTCAGGTATTCCGTGGCAGTCGTATTAGTTGATTCCGCCCTGTTCAGAAATATTATTTCGGATCCAATGATCATTTCCTGTCCGGTTTTTAATACCTCCTGCCATATTTGCCGTTAACCGCAGGCAAACCGACGATGGCACTGTTATTGCACATTATGGAACGAATACGACAAAAATACAGATAAAAGTTAGTACTTTTGCAACTTGATGTTTAACAGATCTCTTTGATGAAGAAAAGACAGGATGGGACGGAATTGCTGCTGACGTCCATAATTAAGGGCATTTTTGAAAAAAAAGGACTGGATGTTCTTAAAATTGACCTGAGAAAACTCGATAACCGAATATCCGATTATTACATAATTTGCCATGGTTCATCAGTTAGTCAGGTCGATGCAATTTGCGATTCTGTAGAGGATACTGTTATACGCGATGCAAAGGAAAAACCATCGCATGTTGAGGGGCTCGAGAATTGTTTCTGGGTCCTGCTTGATTATGGGAATGTTGTCGTTCATATATTCCAGGAAGAGTACAGGCATTTCTACAACCTCGAATCATTGTGGGCCGATGCTTCCATGGAAGCTGTCAGGGATAACTTAAGTTAAGACTATCATTTATGGCCGAAAACGAAAATAAAGACAAAGGGCCGGTAAAACCGCCGGATGCAAATCTGAAGCCTAAATTCAATTCCAACTGGATTTTTGGAATACTTATCGTATCATTCCTTGCAATTAACCTTTTCTACGGCGGCAAGGCTACTCCGAAACTTCAGACAAGGGAGCTGAAGCAGATGATCGCCGACAGGGAGATTGAAAGAATAGTAATAGTAAACAAGGAGTTTGCCGAGATATACCTGAAAAAAGAAGTTGTAGAGTCGGGAAAACATACTGATATACTTAAACCCAATAACGGTAGAATGGGTTTCGGTGTGCCTAAGCCTCATTATACACATAACATCGGAGATCTTGCCACATTCGAAGCCTTCCTGTCTGATGAGCAGAAGAATGCCGGGTACGGCGACAAGGAAATGATTTATCCGGAGACCGATACACGTCATAATTACATCGGGGAGATTCTCGGCTGGACACTCCCCTTTATACTCCTTATTTTCCTCTGGCTGTTTATGATGAGGCGGATGTCAGGAGGAGCCGGCGGAGGTGCCGGGGGCATATTCAGCGTCGGGAAATCAAAGGCCCAGATCTTTGACAAGGAGTCGAATGTTAAGATCAACTTCAACGATGTGGCCGGACTTGAAGAGGCGAAGACGGAGGTCATGGAAATCGTCGATTTCCTGAAGAATCCGAAGAAATACACCGCCCTTGGCGGGAAAATACCTAAGGGAGCGCTTCTGATAGGACCTCCCGGAACAGGGAAAACTCTTCTCGCCAAAGCTGTTGCAGGTGAGGCCAATGTTCCTTTCTTTTCGATATCCGGTTCTGATTTTGTCGAAATGTTCGTCGGGGTAGGAGCTTCCAGGGTGAGGGATCTTTTCAAACAGGCCAAGGAAAAAGCCCCCTGTATCGTTTTCATTGATGAAATCGACGCTGTGGGAAGGGCAAGGGGAAAGAATGTTAATTTCGGATCGAACGACGAAAGGGAAAACACACTCAATCAGCTTCTTACGGAGATGGATGGTTTCGGGACAAATATGGGGGTTATAATACTGGCCGCCACTAACAGGGCCGACATTCTCGACAGGGCGCTGCTAAGAGCCGGAAGGTTCGACAGGCAGATCCATGTGGAACTACCCGAACTCACTGAACGGGAGGCTATATTCAAGGTTCATCTTCGTCCGATAAAACTCGAAAAGGGATTTGATGTCACTTTCCTGGCCAAACAAACTCCGGGCTTCTCGGGTGCTGATATTGCTAACGTATGCAATGAAGCTGCACTTATCGCGGCAAGAAAAAATAAAAATATCGTTGAGAGGCAGGACTTCCTCGATGCAATCGACAGGATAGTAGGCGGTCTGGAGAGGAAAAGCAAGATCATCTCGATAGGTGAAAAGAAAACAATTGCCTATCACGAGGCAGGCCATGCAACTGTCAGCTGGCTTCTGGAACATGCAAGCCCGCTTGTAAAGGTTACTATAATCCCGCGCGGAAGAGCCCTCGGGGCAGCCTGGTACCTGCCTGAAGAACGACAGATAACAACCAGTGAACAGCTTGTCGATGAAATGGCCTACGCACTCGGCGGCAGAGCTTGCGAACTGCTGATGTTCGGAAAAATATCAACCGGAGCCGTAAACGACCTCGAGAAGGTTACAAAACAGGCCTATGCAATGGTCTCATACTTCGGGATGAGCGACAAGATCGGAAATATAAGTTTTTACGATTCATCGGGTCAGTCCGATTACGGCTTTACAAAGCCATACAGTGAAAAAACAGCGGAACTTATCGACCGTGAGGTTAAACAGATAATCGATGAGTCGTTTGAACGGGCTACAAACGTTCTGAAAAGCAATATTGACGGACTGACAAAGCTGGCTGAGCTGCTTCTTGAAAAAGAAGTAATATTCAGTGAGGACCTTGAGAGAATCTTCGGCCGGAGCAAGGCAGAACTGGCAAGGGAACAGAAGGCAAAAGAGGCCGGCAACATGACCCAGGCTTCAGTGGAGAAAACAGGCGGGCCACAATTGACGGATACTGTCTCACCTGATACTGTTATACCTGATACTGTCGCGCCTGATCAACCGGAGGCAGAAAACAATCCTTCACAATAACCTGCCTCCAGAGGGAAGGTGTATAAGCTATAAGTTTAAAATACAGAGATTTGGGTAATTTTTTCACAAGGACACTGACTGCCGTCTGGATAGTGGTTTTCATACTTGGAGGCTTCTGGCTCCACCCGGTCTCATTTTTCATTACCGGACTCCTGCTGCTTGCCGGCGCCCTGTATGAGTATTACCAGATGGCTAAAAGCACCGGCGTAAATCCACAGACAATTTCCGGGATAATTACAGCTGCTTCAATGTACGTTATCTCAACTCTTGCAGCAGCAGGTATTGCCGGATTCGAGTGGCTCCTTCTGCTCATTCTTCCTTCGCTGGCGATCCTTATAACTGAACTTTACAGGAAACAGGAGAAACCTTTTGATTCCCTTGCTCATACTTTCTTTGGAATTATGTATGTGGGATTACCTTTTTCGTTGTTTCCCTTTGCTGCGTTCTCAAGAACCGGATTCAAATCGATACTTCCCCATCCGGATATTGTTTTCTCCCCCGGACTTGTTGTTGGATTTCTGCTTCTTTTGTGGGCTTACGACACGGGAGCCTATCTTACCGGAATATCCTTCGGGAAACACAGGCTGATGGAAAGGATATCTCCCAAAAAATCGTGGGAAGGTTTTTTTGGTGGCATGCTTGTTACAGTTGCCGTTGCCTGGCTTCTATCAGGATGGTTCGGAATAACCGGCACCGGCGGTTGGATCATAATTGCCTTGATAATTAGTGTTGCCGGAACCTTTGGCGACCTTACAGAGTCGATGCTCAAGAGAAGCATAGGGGTAAAGGATTCGGGTTCTCTGCTGCCTGGCCACGGAGGCCTGCTCGACCGCTTCGACAGCGCCCTGTTTTCCTTTCCTCTTGTTTATCTTTTTATAACTCTTTTTGGTTGATTGACAAGTCTTGATTAGTTTTGCGGAAATTTTTGAGGAATGGCCATTCACAGGGAAGGATACAGGATTCTCGCTATCGGATTTATAATTCTGCTGGCTGTAAACATAATTGCAGGCCTGGCATGGCCCGATGACACGCTGCTGAAATGGATTGTGATGCTTGTCTCTCTGTCTCTCTATGTTTTCCTTCTGTTTTTCTTCCGCCTTCCTGCAAGGCATCTTCAACCCGATCCGGGCCTGATCTATGCACCTGCTGACGGCAAGGTTGTTGTAATAGAGGAAACAATTGAAAATGAGTATTTCAAGGACCAGCGCCTGCAAATCTCGATCTTCATGTCTCCATTCAACATGCACAGCAACAGATACCCTGTGTCGGGTTCAGTCAAACTGGTCAACTACAATCCGGGGAAATACATGGTTGCCTGGCACCCCAAATCCTCGGAACTTAATGAAAGAAGCAGTGTCGTTATCGAAACAGAAAATGGAACAGAGATTCTTGTACGCCAGATAGCCGGTGCCGTGGCAAGGCGTATTGTGACTTATGCCAAACCCGGGCAGAAAGTGACCCAGGGAGGCGAACTCGGCTTCATAAAGTTCGGATCAAGGGTCGATGTCTTCCTCCCTGTCGGTACCGAGATTGAAGTGCCTATCCTTCAGCAGGTAAAGGCAAATAAGAGCATTATAGCTAAAATCTGAAACAATAAGCATGGAACGAACTGACGACAGGGTTATAGATATAACTCCCGATGTAAAATGGGTTGGAATTCTTGATTATGATATCGAAACATTTGATATCGTAATGACAACCAAATACGGAACAACATATAATTCTTTCTTCATCAATGCAGCAAAAAAAGCTCTTGTTGAAGTTGCAAAGGAGAAATTCTGGGATGTCTATATTAAGAAACTTAAGGCTGTATGCGATCCTTCGGAAATAGAATATATAATTCTCGATCATACCGAGCCTGACCATTCAGGCAGTCTCGGCCGTCTTCTGGAACTGGCACCTGAGGCTACAGTTGTTGGAAGCGGAAACGCAATCAGATACCTCGGGGATATTGTAAACAGACCTTTCCGGTCGATTGTAGTGAAGGACGGAGACACCCTCGATCTGGGGAATAAGACACTCCGGTTCATTTCGGCCCCCAATCTTCACTGGCCCGATTCTATCTACACATACCTTGTTGAGGACAAAGCGCTCTTTACATGCGATTCGTTCGGCGCTCATTACTGTACGGAAAATATATTCAGCGAACTGACTCCCGATTACCTGAGTGCTTTCAGATATTATTTTGATGTTATACTGAAACCATTCAGCAGGTTTATGGTCAGGGCAATAGAAAGGATAAAGCCACTCGGGATCAATGTAATATGCACCGGACACGGCCCTGTTCACCGCGATAACATAAGCGAAATCATTGCTTTGACCGGAAAATTGTCGGAAGAGTACCTTAAGCTTACTTCAGGAGGCGAAGTGAAAAGAGTTCTGATCGCCTACGTGTCGGCCTATGGATTTACAGGCAGGGCTGCCGGGTACGTGGCAGAAGGGATAAGGTCGGAAAGCGGTTATGTGACCGATGTTACAGATATAGAAAATATAACGCCGGCTGAACTCGATATTAAAATTGCAGCATCCGATGCAATCCTGATAGGGTCGCCTACAATAAACCAGAACACTCTGTTGCCTGTATATACTCTTTTTGCGCTTATCAATCCCTTACGCGACAGAGGCAAGGTTGCAGGGGCATTCGGGTCATACGGATGGAGCGGTGAAGCTCCGAAAATCATTCTCGACAACCTCAGGAACCTTAAGCTCAAAACCTTTGATGAAACAGCCGGTTTTAAATTTGCTCCGGATGGCGATAAAAAGGAAAGTCTTATAGGATTCGGAAGGAAATTTGCCTCATTTGTGGCCGGGGAATCATCCAGAGAGGAAAAATAAGACTTAACATTAATTCAACCTGGTCCGACACCTCAGGTGTCGGACCAGGTTAATGCCCATACCATTCTGCCGGGGCCGTGATTACAGATTATGATATTTTAATCTGCCTCGTGATCTTGTTCTTTTCTTCGGTGACCTTCGGAAGCGTAACGCTTAGTATGCCATCCTTGTAATTGGCTTCGATCTTGTCGGTTTGAACGTTTTCGGGTATCTGAAAACTTCTGCAGAAAGATGAATAGCTGAATTCCTTCCTCTTGTATCCGTTATTCGTTTCTTCCGATTCGCTCTTTGTTTCAGCAGAAATTGTAAGCAGATCCTCATTTATGTCGATCTTCATGTCCTTCCTGTCCATTCCGGGAACTGCAAGATCAAGGATAAATCTTTTTTCATCTTCACGGATGTTTACTGCCGGACTTGTTCCCTTCG
>CAZKTX010000088.1:0-10005 GCA_964555805.1 uncultured Rikenellaceae bacterium | reverse complement strand
CCAGAAACCAGCAACCAGAAACCAGTAACAAGGAACCAGTAACCAGGAACCAGAAACTTTTATGACCAATAAAAAAGTATATATCGAAACCTACGGCTGTCAGATGAACGTAGCTGACAGTGAGGTTGTTGTTTCAATTCTTTCGGATAAGGGATATGTACACACAAGCAATATTCAGGAAGCGGAGCTTATTCTGATAAACACCTGCTCAATCAGGGATAACGCCGAACAGCGTATCTGGGGCAGGCTTAAGGCGATCGGGCATCTGAAGAAAAAGAATCCCGGGATAGTAATCGGACTATTGGGATGCATGGCTGAAAGGCTGAAGGAGAACGTACTTGAGAAGGAGCATCTTGTCGACCTTATTGCCGGTCCGGATGCTTACCGCGACCTGCCGTCGCTTATCGGGGAAGCAGAGTCGGGTCACAAGGCAGTTAACGTACTCCTTTCACGCGAAGAAACCTATGCCGACATAGCGCCTGTAAGGATGGACCTTAACGGGGTCACTTCATTCGTGTCGATAATGCGGGGCTGCAACAACATGTGCGCCTATTGTGTTGTACCTTATGTGAGAGGAGCAGAAAGAAGCAGGGATCCTGAATCGATAATCAGTGAGGTGAAGGACCTTAGTGACAAGGGCTACAAGGAAGTGACATTGCTGGGCCAGAACGTTGATTCTTACGGATATCGGGCCAATGACAAGACAATTTCATTCCCGGAACTGCTTGAAAAGGCAGCCCTCATCGATCCGCTTATGAGAATACGCTTTTCAACATCCCACCCCAAGGATCTGTCTGATGAGCTTCTTAATACAATGACCAGGCATCCTAATATCTGCAGACATATTCACCTTCCTGCCCAGAGCGGAAGCAGCCGTATCCTGAAACTTATGAACAGGGAATATTCGCGCGATTGGTATATGGACCGGATCAGGGCCATCAGGGCAATTATCCCCGATTGTGCAATTTCAACCGATATAATTACGGGATTCTGCACCGAGACCGAAGAAGACCATCTCGAAACTCTGTCGCTTATGGAATGGGCAGGATACGATTTCGCCTATATGTTCAAGTACAGCGAGCGGCCCGGAACCAAAGCCGCCCGGAAACTGCAGGATGATGTGCCCGAGGATGTGAAGACAAGACGACTGAATGAAATTATAGCCCTGCAGAACAAATTATCCGCATTATCCAAGAAGCAGGATGTTGGCAGGATTTTTGAAGTGCTTACAGAGAATATCTCAAAAAGATCGGCAAGCCATTTGTCGGGAAGGACATCACAGAACAAGGTGGCCGTTTTTCCGGGAGAAGGCAGGCGCAGGGGGGAGTATGTAAATGTAAGGATCGAAAGATGCACCCCTGCCACTCTTATTGGGAAGATCATTTAACATTTATTTATTGCGATTTACTGAAATCGGGCTTAACTTGCATAAATATAAAAAAGACAAAATGAGAACAAAGGTTATTTTCCTGATAATAATGGCGATGATTTCAATAAATTGTGTAGCAGGCCAGAAATCCGGGAAGAAAATTAAAATATCCGGTCACGTTGTTGACGGAACACTGACACCGGTGCCCAACGCGGTTGTGATGCTTGACGGTGAGAAAACCAATATAGTGACAGATCAGAAAGGTATTTTCAGGATAAAGGTGAAACCGGGCAATACAAAAGTCGGGATATTCACTATGACAAACGGGATTCTTGAAGAGCCCCTCGATGGAAGGAAAACAATCAATTTCAAATTTGAAGGCACTGTACCTCTCCAGGTTGTTGAAACAGATCCTCTCGATGAGGCGGTTGATATCGGTTACGGTTCTGTTAAGAAAAGAAGCATGACAGGAACTGTGAACAAAATTGACGGCACAAACCCTAAATATGCCTCATACAGAAATATTTACGACATGATAAGGGGAGAAGTTGCCGGAGTTCAGGTAAATGGAACCAGCATCAGGATCCAGGGAATCGGATCACTGACCTTGAGCACGGAGCCGCTCTTTGTTGTCGACGGGATGGTTGTAAGCTCAATCGGCGACATCCAGCCATTTAACGTAAAATCGATTGAAATCCTGAAAGGCTCATCCGCTTCAATCTACGGATCACGCGGAGCCAATGGTGTCATACTGATAAAAACTATCGGATCGGGCAACTGATAAAAATCCTCTCAGCTTAATCCTTTTTCCTCAGAATTAATTTCAGTTCGTCAAGCTGCTTCTGTGATATCTCGGCAGGGGTGTCGAGCATTACATCACGGCCCGAGTTGTTTTTGGGGAATGCAATGAAATCGCGGATAGAATCCTGTCCTCCAAACATCGCCACCCAACGGTCGAAACCGAATGCTATCCCCGCGTGAGGCGGAGCTCCGTATTTGAAAGCATTCAGCAGGAATCCGAACTGCTCTTTTGCCTCCTCATCGGTGAATCCCAGAACCTTGAACATCAGCTTCTGGACGTCTTCACTGTGGATTCTGACCGACCCCCCTCCTATCTCCACCCCGTTGATTACAAGGTCGTAAGCGTTTGCCCTGACCTTTCCCGGATTGGTCTCCATAAGCTTTAAATCTTCGGGATTCGGAGAGGTGAACGGATGATGCATTGCATAAAAACGTGATGTTTCCTCATCCCACTCAAGCAGCGGAAAATCAACTACCCACAAAGGAGCAAACACATCTTTTTTTCTAAGGTTCAGCCTGTTGCCCATCTCAAGACGGAGTTCGGAAAGAGCCGTCAGAGTGTTTTTCCGGTCACCCGCCAGGATCAGCAGGAGATCGCCCGGCTGTGCATTTGCTTTTTCAACCCAAAGCTTCAGTTTTTCAGGCGAATAGAACTTGTCAGCCGAGGATTTCAATGAACCGTCGGCGCCATACTTCAGGTAAACAAGACCTTTAGCCCCGATCTGAGGTCTTCTTACAAATTCAGTGAGTTCATCGGTTTGTTTCCTCGAATATTCAGAGCACCCCGGGGCACAGATTCCTCCAATGTATTCCGCGCTGTCGAACACCCCGAAACCATGGCCTTTGACAGTTGTTGTCAGATCGGCAATCTTCATTCCGAAGCGAAGATCAGGCTTGTCGGACCCGTAGTACTCCATGGCTTCCGACCAGGGAAGTTTTAAAAAGCGTCCGGGGAACTCCACTCCCTTGATCTTCTTAAAAAGATAACGGGCAAGTCCCTCGAAAGTGTCAAGAATATCATCCCTTTCAACAAACGACATTTCACAGTCGATCTGCGTGAATTCGGGCTGACGGTCAGCTCTCAGGTCCTCGTCCCTGAAACATTTGACTATCTGGAAATACCTGTCAAAGCCGGCTACCATCAACAATTGCTTGAGTGTCTGGGGCGACTGTGGCAGAGCGTAGAAAGTTCCGGGCTGCATCCTCGAAGGCACCACAAAATCGCGGGCTCCCTCGGGTGTGGATTTTATAAGAACAGGTGTCTCGACCTCCACGAAACCGATTGAATCCATGTAGTTGCGGACCTCCCTTGCAACATTATGCCTGAGTATTATATTGCTTTTTACACTACTCCTCCGAAGATCGAGATAGCGGTATTTCATTCTGAGTTCCTCTCCCCCGTCTGTATCCTCCTCAATTGTGAAGGGAGGGATTTCGCTGAGGTTGAGAATATTAAGCTCTTCAACAGATATCTCTATTTCTCCGGTTGGCATTTTAAGGTTCTTGTTGCTTCTCTCCCTGACCTTTCCGACAGCCTGAATTACATATTCCCTTCCCAGCTTCCTTGCCTGCCCGCAAAGCACACTGTTAGTCTCCATGTTGAATACGAGCTGTGTAATGCCGTACCTGTCGCGGAGATCCACAAATGTCATTCCTCCGAGATCCCTCGATTTCTGCACCCATCCGCAAAGGGTGACATCCTTTCCGGAATCAGCCATTGTAAGTTCTCCGCAAGTATGTGTTCTGTACATTTTTTTCGTTATTAGATCCGACAAAAATAAGAAAAAAACGGTTTGTCCCCGGCTTCATAATGAGTTACTCCCTGGTCCACCTAACCTGCAATTAATCAAAATTTCTTTTTAAATTTAGACCATAATCTGATTCTTCATGATCGGAAACAAGGATGAACATTTCATGCGTGCTGCGATTGACGAAGCGAAGAAAGCGCTCGCCCGGCAGGAGGTTCCGATAGGCGCCGTTGTGGTTTGCGACAATATGATAGTTGCACGTGCACATAATCTTACTGAAACACTGAATGATCCTACTGCCCATGCCGAGATGCAGGCAATAACCGCTGCAACAAACTGGCTCGGAGGCAAATACCTGACAGGATGTACTGTCTACGTCACAGTTGAGCCCTGCGCAATGTGCGCCGGCGCGCTTGGATGGAGCCAGGCTGAGAGACTAGTTTACGGGGCTTCTGATCCGAAAAAAGGTTACACCCTCGTAAAGGGACAACTCCTTCATCCAAAAACAAAAGTACTGCCTGGAATTCTCGATGCTGAATGCGGCAGCCTTGTCACCGAATTTTTTAGATCCTTAAGATCAAACTGATAGTAATTCAATCTTGCAAAACATATCTCCAATGACAATAGACAACGGCAAATCGGTAATTAACCAGAAGATCCTGAAAAGAACGGTGGTTATACTCTACCTGGCCTTTCTGATCCTGACCCTGGCCGCCAATATTATCAGATTCCCGCTTCTGGGGTTGACAAAAACAACCTGGCTTGTACTGGCAACCTTTTTAAGCCTTATGATCATCCTGATACCTATTGTCCTGAACTACCAGTATATATTCTTCACAGATGAGGGGAACATGCTTGTCTTCAGGTATTACAGCACCGGACTTGTAACCGGTACCAAAAATTCTGTTGAAATTGAAAAGAGATCCTTTTCGGGATTCACAATAGATAAGAGTCTCTTCGGACTGATCCAGAGCATCACTCTTTACCAGAGGATGAAGGAAGGAGTTGCAAAATATCCTCCGATCCATATAAGCGCTCTGAAGCCGGCTGAAAGAGAGGAAATAATCAGAACCCTGACTTCTTATGCACCCAGGGTAAAAGGGAAAAAGAGGTCATAGTATGAGTTAAATCATTTTTAATGAATAAAGTAGAGTTAAACTTTGAGGTAATAAATTCAGTAAAAACGCAAAAAAAGGCACCAGGTTTCTGCCGGTTTGAAACAAAAAACCACCAGCCGCTTACTGCCTTTTAGATAATAGTTAAGTATTGATTAAGGACATTAACTTCTTTATTCCAAAAACAAAAAATCTAAAAAACATGAACGTAGATAAAATCATGAACAACCTCGAGAAGAAACATCCCGGGGAACAGGAATATTTACAGGCCGTGAGGGAAGTGCTCGAATCGATCGAGGAGGTTTACAATGAAAATCCTCAGTTCGAATCAGCCAATATAATAGACCGGATCGTGGAACCGGACCGGGTAATAACCTTTAAGGTACCGTGGGTTGATGATGAGGGCAATGTAAAGGTTAACCTCGGCTACAGAATTCAGTTCAACAATGCAATAGGACCCTACAAGGGCGGACTCCGCTTCCACCCCAGTGTCAACCTTTCAATCCTCAAGTTCCTGGGTTTCGAACAGATATTCAAGAATGCGCTTACAACCCTGCCGATGGGCGGCGGAAAAGGAGGATCTGACTTTGATCCAAAGGGTAAGTCAAATGCAGAGGTGATGAGATTCTGCCAGTCGTTCATGCTCGAACTATGGAAATATATTGGTCCCGAAACTGACGTACCCGCCGGAGATATTGGTGTCGGAGGCCGCGAAATAGGTTATTTGTACGGAATGTACAAGAGGCTTAAAGGCGACCATACCGGTGTTCTGACCGGAAAGGGAAGCAACTGGGGAGGATCGCTCATAAGGCCTGAAGCAACAGGTTTCGGAGGCATTTATTTTGCCCAGGAAATGCTCAGGACAAAGAATGATACTCTCGCAGGAAAGACAGTTTCAGTCTCGGGGTTCGGAAACGTGGCATGGGGAGCAGCTCTCAAAGCAACAGAACTCGGAGCCAAAGTTGTTACAATTTCGGGTCCCGACGGCTATGTATATGACCCTGAAGGCATCTCCGGAAAAAAGATCGATTACATGCTTGAACTCAGGGCCTCAAATCAGGATATAGTAAAGCCATATTCCTATGTTTTTGAAGGAGTTGAATTCCACGAAGGAAAACGTCCCTGGGAAGTGAAGGTCGACATTGCCCTTCCCTGCGCCACCCAGAACGAACTTAACGGAGAGGATGCAAGAACTCTTATCAATAACGGAGTACTTATGGTTGCCGAAGTCTCTAATATGGGTTGCACTCCTGAAGCTGTTGAAGAGTTCCAGAAAAACAACATTCTGTTTGCTCCCGGAAAGGCCGTCAATGCAGGCGGCGTAGCTACATCAGGTCTCGAGATGACCCAGAACTCGATGAAACTGAGATGGAACAGCCAGGAGGTCGACAACCGTCTTCATGAGATCATGGTCAATATACACGGACAGTGCCTGAAACACGGGAAGAAATCCGACGGCTCGGTCGATTATGTCAAGGGAGCCAATATTGCAGGTTTCCTTAAGGTGGCCGGATCGATGCTGGATATGGGTGTTATCTGAGGCTGGACATTAGAAATATAAAAGCAAATTTTTCTTCAAAGCCCTTCCTTTCAAGGAAGGGTTTTTGTATATTAGCATGTCTCAACTGCCAGTGCTATGCCGGAAGTATCTTTGAAGCACAAGATTGCTTTAAGCCTTATTCCACGTGTAGGTGATATAAGCGCCCGTAAGCTCGTGTCGCATTTCGGAACCGTGGATGCCATTTTTGAAGAGCCCTACAGGAACCTTGTGAAAATACCGGGGATCGGACCGGGCCTGGCCAGATACATAAGCGACAGGTCGTACCTGAAAGTTGCGGAAGATGAAGAAAAATATGTTATTAAGCATAATATTAAAACCTACTTCTATCTCGACAACGATTACCCATTCAGGCTCAGACAGTGCGATGACTCGCCGGTCATGTTCTTTTTCAAAGGCAGCTGCGACCTCAACAGCGCCAGGATACTGAGCGTGGTGGGAACAAGAAATGCAACATCACGCGGCAGGGAATTGTGCGACAGCATAATAGGATCGCTTGCGGACAGGTATCCCGACCTGATCATTGTGAGCGGACTGGCTTACGGCATCGACATCGCGGCCCACAAGGCAGCACTTGCTCACAATCTGCAGACAATAGGCGTTCTCGGTCACGGATTCATGACAATCTACCCAGCACTGCACAGATCAATTGCAGAAGCCATGCTTAAAAAAGGAGGATTGCTGACGGATTTCGTATCCAACACTCTTCCCGAAAAGAACAACTTCATAAAAAGGAACAGGATAATTGCAGGGCTTTCAGATGCCACACTCGTAGTCGAGTCAGGAAAGAAGGGAGGAGCGCTGATTACGGCTGACATTGCAAATTCATATAACAGGGATGTCTTTGCAGTGCCCGGAAGACCTGAAGATCAATGGTCGGCCGGATGCAACGAACTTATCAAAAACAACAAAGCCTCGCTTGCAGAATCAGCCGAAGATATTGAAAATCTGCTGAGATGGATGCCCGAAAAACCTAGCAAACCAGTTCAGCCAACCCTCTTCCATGAACTTAACGAATCGGAGCAAAGGATCTATGAACTCATCAGCAGGGAGGGTGAAGTGACAATCGATCAGATATGCAGGACTCTCGATATTCCTATCAGCAAGTTATCATCCCAATTACTTCAGATGGAGTTCAGGGGACTTGTGAAGTGTTTCCCGGGAAATATTTACAGAAGCTGAAAAAGGAAAACGGATCAAAATCTTCATAAATTCAGGTAAAAGTCACTCTCTACTTACTTTTATCAGGCTAATACACTTAAATAATTACATTTTATTCGGGGAGTGTATCTAATATTCAATGGTTTTTCTAATTTTAGCTCCTTAATTTTTTTATATATCAATAAAATGGATGCCAGAGTACAACAATTCATGGCTATGATCAAAGCCAAAAACCCGGGTGAGAATGAGTTTCATCAGGCTGTTCAGGAAGTATCGGAGTCGCTGATTCCGTTCATCGAAGAGAATCCTAAATACAAGCAGGCAAAGATACTTGAGAGACTTGCGGAACCCGAACGCACGATAATATTCAGGGTTCCGTGGCTTGATGACAAAGGAGATATCCAGATAAACAGGGGGTTCAGGATCGGGATGAACAGTGCAATTGGTCCTTACAAAGGGGGCCTGCGGTTTCATCCTTCTGTCAATCTTGGCATCCTTAAATTCCTTGCCTTCGAGCAGGTTTTCAAAAACAGCCTTACAACACTTCCAATGGGAGGTGCAAAAGGAGGATCGGATTTTGATCCTAAAGGAAAATCCGATAACGAGGTGATGAAATTCTGTCAGAGTTTCATGTCGGAGCTTTTCAGGCATATTGGTCCCGAGACTGATGTTCCTGCCGGCGACATAGGTGTCGGAGGACGTGAAATAGGTTACCTGTTTGGCCAGTACAAACGACTTAAAAACGAATTTTCAGGGGTTCTCACAGGCAAGGGAATCGAATGGGGAGGCTCGCTGATCCGTCCGGAAGCAACAGGCTACGGTGCAACATATTTTGCCCAGGAAATGCTTGCAACAAGGGGAGAATCGCTTGAAGGCAAGACCGTGTGCATTTCAGGATCGGGTAATGTGGCACAGTTTGCCGTTGAAAAGGTTACAGATCTCGGAGGCAAAGTGGTTACAATGTCCGACTCAAACGGATTCATACACGATCCAAAAGGAATTGACAGGGAAAAGCTGAATTATATAATGGACCTGAAAAATGTAAGGCGCGGCAGGATAAAGGAATATGCCGCGAAATTCGGTGCAGGGTATTTCGAGGACAAGAGGCCGTGGATAATCAAATGCGATATAGCCATGCCGAATGCCACCCAGAACGAGATCAGCAGGGAAGAAGCCGAAATCCTTGTAAATAACGGCTGCAAGTGCGTGGTTGAAGGCGCCAATATGCCCTCAACAATTGAAGCTGTCGAGGTATTTCTAAAGGCAGGAATACTGTACGGTCCGGGAAAGGCTGCAAACGCAGGAGGAGTTGCAACATCAGGACTGGAGATGACTCAGAACTCGATGAGGCTCCCATGGTCGCGCGAGGAAGTGGACGAAAGACTCCGTATAATCATGAAAAACATTCACAGCACCTGTGTCAGATATGGCAAACAGGATGACGGATTCATAAACTATGTTAAAGGAGCCAATATCGGAGGATTTGTGAAAGTTGCAAATGCAATGGTGGCACAGGGTGTCGTCTGATGCAGCTGATTGATACACATACTCACATTTATTTACCTGAATTCGACAACGACAGGGATGAAGCGATAGAAAGAGCTGTTAAGGCAGGTGTTGTACAACTGCTGATGCCTAATATCGACTCATCCTCGATCGGACTTATGCTGGCGGCAGAAAAAAACTATCCGGGGATCTGCCTCCCGATGATGGGCCTTCACCCCACTTCAGTGTCCGGAAACTACCGTGAAGAGCTTGAAACAATTGAATCTGAAGCCTCTTCGGGGAAATACATTGCAATCGGAGAAATAGGGATTGATCTTTACTGGGACAAGACACACCTGAAGGAACAAATAATTGTTTTCAAGAGGCAGGTTGCGCTGGCAATCTCAGCATCACTGCCGGTTGTTATCCATTCACGCAATTCCTTCCCTGAGGTGTTTGAAGCCCTCGAAGAATTCAAAGGCTCAGGCTTAAAGGGTGTCTTTCACGCATTTACAGGTACTCAGGACGATGCAGTCAGAGCTTTAGGCATAGGTTTCAAGCTTGGCATAGGGGGCATCGTAACATTCAGGAATTCAGACCTCCCCGGCATTGTTAAGGAAGCCGGACCAGACAATATGATACTCGAAACAGATTCACCATATCTTGCACCTGTTCCATACCGTGGGAAAAGAAACGAGAGTTCTTATCTTTGCAATGTGAATGACAGGGTGGCTGAGATCCTTGGGATAACCCGGGAGGAATCAGCTT
>CAZKTX010000087.1:1805-10099 GCA_964555805.1 uncultured Rikenellaceae bacterium | reverse complement strand
GACCGCAAGACTGCAAGACCTTCTTCGGTCTTCTGTCTTCGGTCCGATCAGAAGAACAAAACATTCACCTGTTTGTTATCTTTGCAACCATGACAAAATGACTTCCTTTCCCTGCCTTAAATGCATTTGGAATGAGTTTTGATCATACTTAAAACAAAGAAAAATTAAAAACTATGGAAGCATCACATGCAAATATGAATATCTGGATAATCTTTATCGTATTCATGATCCTCAGCTGGATCGTCAGCTCCGTCCTGAAATCGAAATTCAAAAAGTATTCGAAGATACCTACCGACGGAGGTCTGACAGGCCGCGACGTTGCTGAAAAAATGCTTAGGGACAATGGTGTCTTTGACGTACAGGTTGTGTCAGTGCAGGGAAGCCTCACCGACCATTACAATCCCGAAAAGAAGACTATAAACCTTAGTCAGGATGTGTACAACAGCCGAAGCATTGCTGCCGCTGCAGTTGCAGCCCACGAGACCGGTCACGCCGTTCAGCATGCAACAGCTTATGCATGGCTCGGAATCAGGTCCAAACTGGTACCCCCTGTAAGTTTTGCATCAAAATGGGTGCAGTGGGTGCTGCTTGCAGGTATTCTCCTGGTCAATACCTTCCCCGGCCTACTGCTTGCAGGCATTATCCTTTTTGCTTTCACAACCATCTTCAGCTTTGTCACACTTCCGGTGGAGATTAACGCCAGCAGGCGAGCTCTCTTGTGGCTGTCCTCTGCAGGAATAACTTCATCCATGAACCACGATATGGCCCAGGATGCGTTGAAATGGGCTGCATACACATATGTTGTTGCCGCACTCGGATCGCTTGCCACGCTTCTTTACTACATAATGATCTTCACGGGCGGTAGCAGGGATTAAGACAATCACCTGTCGTCTTCCTTCAAAAGGCTGGTACGCTTGTAAACAAGCCTGATCACTATCCAGATGATACCTGCAGGAATTGCTATGTATATCCACATGGGGGTAAGGTAAATCCTTTCCGACAGAAAGTAGTTCCTGAACAGATCGAGCAGGGTAAAGATCAGGAAGATATTTATAAAACTGTTGTATTCGCGTTTCAGAACACTTTTCAACGAGAACGGGAGGGATGGCTTTACAAAACCACGAAGCCGGGGCAACACCGATCTCACCTTTTCGGAGTATTTATCATAGGCTTCCCCGAATTTATTCCTCAGGAACTGCTCTTCGGCAAACATTATCCTTTCGTAATAGAGCCAGTAAACAAGAATGAACAGTATCAGAAAGACAAGCGATCTGACAAACAGTACCGGACCGAGCCACATCAGAAAATTGCCGATGTACAGAGGGTGCCTTACAAGGGAATAGATACCTGTTGTATTTAGCTCATCGGCTATCTGTCCTGCCGTTGTGTTCCGCCCGGAAGTGTTTTTCGCTGCATGTCCCACAGTGTATATCCTGACGGCTTCTCCAAGCAGACTGATGCCAAGGAATATAAGCTCGGGTGTCAGGTTGAAGATTATAGCCTGGCGGTTTGTAAGATACAGTCCCGCTATTCCGGCTGCAATGAAAACCACGGGCAGCCAGCTCCTCCGCCTGAACAGCCAGTTACCGCTTCTTTCCAGTTCATGAACAAGTGCCATCGTGAGGTAAGATATATGAAGCGGTAAAAGTATAATTTTTTTAGAAACTGTATTTGATCCTGAGAAATCCCATGTTGATCCTCGACTTCTCCCCTCCCATAACAGCATTGAAGTGCTGCCAGATAAGCGAGAAATCGAGGTTCTCAGCCAGCGAGTAGTCGGCCGAGGGACCGGCAAAGTAACCGTCAAGATCGGGAAGCCACATTCCCGAAAGTGTAAGATTAAGAAGGGGTGAGGCCGCCCACGTGAACTGCCCGAAGGCCGAAAACTCTGAAAATGCAAGGTCCCTGGCTGAGAGATTCCCCGAATATAACCTGTTGAAATCATACAGCCCCACAGGCCTGTTGCAATACATCAGCTGAACCTGGGCAACCGAGTTATCCTTGAAGACTCTGTCAAATCCTGTTGTAACCAGAATGGTGCTTTCATCGCCCGGGAAATCTTCCCACGGATCGAACCACGAGGCTTCGCCCCTGAATGATACCTGACCAATGGCCCCCGACCAGCCGGTCCCGATCACTATGTCTCTGCCATCTGAAAAACCGGCAAGGAACTGAATGTCGTAACCCCACTTGTTGAACCGCCACAAGCCGGCTGCCGTAATGTCGTTGTCGGCGTCAACCTTTACTGCCATCTCGGCTGAGGATGACGATGAGGTGAAATACTGTAGCCTCACTGCATCGCTCCCGGGCCTTTCGGCATAGTCGAAATCGAAGAAAGAATAGGCGTTGAACAGATCATTCGGGTTCCAGACAAAGGTCTGTCCCCAGTTTATCCGCTGCCGTCCGATTGTCAGCTGTACTTTGTCGAAGCTGAGATCGAGCCACAGCCTGTCGATTGTTGTATTCAGAAGAAATGACTGCTTGTCGATCAGGTTCCACGACATATCCACCTTGCCCCGATCGGCCCCGATGAGACCGGAATAATAGCTCCCCAGTCTTACCATGTCGCCCGTGAAAAGACGGTTCCGGACACCTGCTCCAACAGTAATGTTATCATTTATGTAACCTTTGAAATTCAGCCTGTTGTGAATCAGGTTCTCATTCATGAACGGCCCTGAAAGGGAATCGAACATCACACTCTGCATTGTTGTGATGTAACCGGTCAGCTCAACAGGGGATGTTTTTTCCTGGGAGTAAAGGAAGGTGGAGGAAAAGGTGATGAGGAGGGAGAGGAGGGAGATGAGGTATTTTAGCCCATTGAATATTCCACCCCCAAACCCCCTAAAGGGGGCCTGAAATCCACAATCGTTGAATGTTTTATCTTCCATAAGTATCTCAAAATATTCATCTGCCACATTCTTAGCCCCCCTTCAGGGGGGTTGGGGGGTAAAACCCGTATGTTCCACCCCCAAACCCCCTAAAGGGGGCTTTAAATCCAAAATCCTTGTATATTTTATCTTCCATAAGTATTTCAAAATATTCATCTGCCACATTCTTAGCCCCCCTTCAGGGGGGTTGGGGGGTAAACCCTACTTCAGGGGGGTTGGGGGGTAAACCCTACTTCAGGGGGGTTGGAGATTCATACGTTTTGCCTCTCATCCGACACCACCTTTCCGTCCTCGAGGGTAATCACCCTGTGGGCCATTCTGACAACCCTGGGATCATGAGTAGAAAATATGAATGTTATCTTCTCCTCATGGTTCAGGGTCTCCATTATCTCAAGAAGTGTTGATGCAGCCTTTGAATCGAGGTTGGCGGTTGGTTCATCTGCCAGTACAAATTTAGGCCTTGAGGCAAGAGCCCGGGCCACGGCAACCCTTTGCTGCTGACCACCCGAGAGCTTCGAAGGCCTGCTGTTGATCCTGTCGCCAAGGCCTACTGCCTTCAGGAGACTTATTGTCCTCTCATCCTTCTTATCAGCCGGCCATTTCTGAAGCGTCATTATGAACTCGACATTCTCTTTTGCAGTAAGAACCGGAATAAGGTTGTACGACTGAAAAACAAACCCGATGTTCCTGAGCCTGAAATCAATAAGCTCCGATGACCTTAGTCCCGACAGGTTAACACCCCCAATTGTTATTTCTCCCGAGGTTGGCATGTCGAGCCCTCCTATCATGTTAAGCAATGTGGTTTTCCCCGATCCCGACGGCCCTACTATTGCTGTAAATTCAGCTTCCTCAAAGTCAAGGGTCACATCTTTTACGGCATGAACTTTAACTTCAGCCGAGTTATAGATCTTGTTCACGGTTTTCAACTCAAGTACTTTCATTTTTCCTAAGTATGATTTGTTTTCAGCATATCTCCAATTTCAATTTTTTCATAATCGGTCGAATGACCCGATACGGCTCCTATTCCGTCCTCAGCGCTTCAACAGGTACAAGCTTCAGCGCCTTGCGGGCCGGCCACAGTGATGAAAGTATTGCTGTCACAACCACCATTAAGGCAGTGAGGGCAATAAATTCCGGAGTGACAATGGGATAAACCGTAGCGGCAAACCCTATTGCCTCGAATCCTTCACCCCAGCCGGCCATGTGAATACCTGTCCTGCCGAGGGCTCCGGTAACAGTCCATCCGAGCAATATGCCGGCCAAGGCACCTACAGCGGTCAGGAAAACAGTCTCGAGCATTATCATTGTGAAAACCCTTCTCCGGTTCATACCTATCGCCATAAGCATCCCCAGCTCCTTTGTCCTTTCAAGCACCGACATAAGCATTGTGTTTATGATCCCGAAAGCAAGCGCCAGCATTATGATCCCGATGAATAAAAAGTAATAAATGATCATAAAATCGTTCATCACCGCAGCATCCGGTGCAAGTTCCTTCCATGTCCTGACTGAATTCCCGGAAGCAAGCGGTACCAGCCTGTCTCTTACCTTTCCGGCGTCATCTATATTATTCAGAAGTATAGCAACTTCATGGACAAGGGTATCCTCACCTCCGTAAAGCTTCACAAGCTCTCCGGCATTGACGAAAACCGCCATCTGGTCAAAACCTGTGTTTGTGGTCTTATAAATGCCGCATACCCTGAAAATTGCATGGATCGGATTCCCCTCCCTGTCTGAAAGTGTGATCTGGATCTTGTTCCTTAGTCTGTAATCAAGCGCTTTACTGGTTATTGCGCTGCCAAATCCATCATATTCCTTCCTTGTAAGTTCCCTCGCCAGCGCTTCCCTGAAATCGCCCGGCGAACGGAACCGTGTGTCTTTCATGATTTCAAGTTTTTGAAGAACCGTTAATGGTACTTCTTCCTGTCTGAGTTTGTCAATGACGCTGTCTGTCACGGCATACTGTTTGATCTTCAGCAGCTCAGCCGTCTTGTCGCTGATAAGAATTTCGCCGATTCCGGCCGGATCAAGGTACCTGCCACCCCCGACTGCTATCTTTTCGTGGATCTTAGTTACCTGCATTTCACGGGCAGGATCGATTCCATAAATTATAACCCCGGTATTTGCCCAGGAGGTGCCGGCCAGGGCTATGATCTTCGTCCTGACAACATGGCTTTTTACCTCAGCCAGCGTGTCAATGATAGCGGTGATCCTCCCCGGATCGTTTATTGTCAGGCTGGTCTCTTCATTTTTCAGATACTCATTGTTGTGGATCTGAATATGTGATACCTCGTTGTACACGGCATCATCGAGCCTCTGTTTCGACCAGCCTTCCACAAAACCTATGATGAAAACTCCGGCAATGATGCCGAGCGCAACGGCAACTATCACCACCAGGCTCCTTTTTTTATTGCGCCAGATATTCTTCCAGGCTATTGACCAGATCATAATCAGAATTGTTTAACTTCTTAAAGCTTCAATTTCCTTCAGTTTGGCTATCTTCCTCAATGGATAAACCACTGCAAGCAGCACCATGAGCAGAACTATAAGGGCCTGCCAGAAAAAATAAGGTCCCACAGGCGCCGTAGGCATTACAGCTTCCCAGCCCCAGTCCTCCATCATCTTTCCGAGGTCTCCCCTGAGAATATACGGATTGACATAATACCAGGTTATCAATGGAATGCTGGCAAGCAGGCCCGCAGCAAGACCAAAGATACCGAGGAGGATCATTTCCAGGACTACAATCCTTTGAAGCTTCCCTTTCTGCATCCCTATCGACACAAGCACTCCGAACTCCCTCTTCCTCTCGGAGACCATCATCAGGACAGTCCCGAAAATGCCGAAAAAGATTATGAAATAAAGTATCCCGAGCATCATCTGCCCGGTCTGGCTGTCACCCTGGATCTGCTGAAAAAGAACGGGATTCAGCTCATACCATGTCCTTGCGGTGGTGCTGCTCCCTCCGAGTATTATATTGATGTCCTTTTTTACGGACTTTACCGTCCTGTTCGACCTGTCGGTGAGATTCACGGCCAGTGCGGTAATCCTCCCGCTTGCATCATACAACTGCTGTGCTGCCGGGATCGTCATAACCACAAGCTTGTTGTCGATCTCGGGAGAGGGCATTTTTATGATGCCCCTTACCGGGTACAGCCCTGCGGCCGAAACACCGTGATATCCCTGGCCCATCAGTATCACTGAATCCCCTATCCCTACCTTGAGAAAACCTGCAAGCTTGTCGGAGACCAGCACTCCTTCGTCACCCGGGGAAAGAAATGAATTTGAGAACCTTGAGAATTCCCGGATTGAATTAAGAATGTCAGCGTCTTCGCTGTCATCCAGCCCAAATTCCAGCCTCAGGCTGGCTTCCGAAGTCCACGACCTGCCGGCTGCAGCCCTTGCCTTTTCCATAATGGCGCCGGGGATCTGTTGGGATTCCTCCATTCTCCTTATGACATCATCCGTGATCCTGTACCTCACCAGCCTTCCTTCGGGATCGGAAAAATCCTTCTCCTTCAGCGGATCTATAGCTATAACTGCAACACCCTTTGTCTGGATGCCGCTCGAGGCAAGTGCAAAGGATTCGAGGTGCGGCGTCACCGAGACAACCCTGTCGATGGCCGAAATGGCGGAAACAACCGAGTCATTCCATACAAACGAATTGTCGATAATCGGATCATCATGATAGTCGGCATGCTGGACTTGCAGGTGACCGGTGAATGATTCGATCACATTGTTGATCATCCGGTCGTAGGAGCCAAGCTGCATCGACCTCATGATCACCGCAAAGAAGACTGCGAAGAATACGGAGGCGGCCGTAATGAGAGTACGGCGCCTGTTACGCCAGAGGTTCCTCCATGCAATTCTGAATTCTTCTTTCATGACATTTCATTTGTGATATCACCGGATCCTTTTCATATTCTGCTGCGAAAACCAGCTTTCCTCAACAGGAATGTTGAACTTGATTTCGCGGATCTCAACAATGGTCCTGTTCTCCGGTTCCTCCGCTGGAATAAGTTCAATCCTTGTCGTAATGGTCCGCCCGTCCATGACTTTTACTGCAGATGCATTTTCAGTCCTCACCAGGTAGCCATCCTCATCATACAGCTCGGCCTTCAGCACCAGGAAATCCTTCCCATCGATCCACTGAACCTGCCTGCCCCACACTATCGAGGCATCCTCTCTTGCCTTCATTCCTATTTTGTAGCAAAGACGTCCGTCGATTGTCTCTTCACCAAGGATCTCATGAGTATAATCATCCACAACCGACGATTCCCTAAGGATGTCGTCGTTTGTGTAATCCGAACCCATCCATCCCTGCGACATCATGGATGGAGGAAGCTTTATAAGCCTGTTTATTGAAGGATTCCAGCTCCACATCTCTGTCATCCGTTTAAGGAAGCTCTGTCCGGCCTCCCTTGCAGGAGCTGTGATAAGGGCAAGGGCATAATCGTCGCCAAGGCTCCAGCTCTTGAATTCGATTGTCCTTGTCCATTCCGGCCTTACTATCTGCATCGCCATGACGCTGTAACTGCTCTTTTCACCCCTGAACTTCTCATCAGCGCGTTTTACTATTTCAGCGGCGCTCATCCCCTGGGCTCCGGCAACAGCCGGGAACAACAGCGGCAGGATCATATTTAAAGCCGCACCGATACGTGTTATGATTACTTTGACTGTCATTTGAACATTTCAATTATCCTGTTTATTATCTTTTCTTCTTCTTCACCTTCCCCCGTATATATGCTGGTTATCGCAAAACCCTTGACTGTAATCATGAACAACTTTATTTCAGTCATTGCATCATAACCGGGACCCATCCGCGATGCCTTCCGGTCGAAATAGCCGGTGATTACATTCATTATCCTTGCGGCAGGCAGTTCCGGATTGGCGTCGAATCCCGAAAGCTCAAGCGACCGGGCTCCCACGAACGAGCCGAGGAAGTGTTCCCTTACCTCTTCCTGCATCAGGATCTGAAAGAGAAGCCTCCAGAAATCGCGCTTTTGTTTCAGAAGCGCCCCGAGTTTTCTAACGAAGAACTCGAATTCTTCCTCCGAAAGGAAACCGTCGCGGTCGGTGTCGAAGTAATTCAGCACCTCGCTCACCGATCGTTGTATTATAGCCCTGAGAAGCGCCTCCTTGCTCTCGAAATAATTGTACATCAGGCCTTTTGATATGCCAGCATGTTTTGCAAGGTGGGTAATTGTGGCAGCATGGTAACCCTCCCTGGCAAAATGCTCAAGAGCAGTATCCATTATCAGGGTTCTTTTTTCCTCCCTGATCTCCTGAAATTGTTTCGAAGTCCTTGGAGACATAAGCAATTGTTTTTTCGTTCAATACCTATATATAAATATTTATGATTGAACGGTCAGTCAAATATAAAACGGATTTTTGAGAAATGCAAATTTTTTT
>CAZKTX010000087.1:0-1705 GCA_964555805.1 uncultured Rikenellaceae bacterium | reverse complement strand
AAGAGCGAGCTTGAGAGTGGGCTATCATTTCTTCCACCCGATCAAATATTTGTGCCCCATGAACGTTATTATACAAGTTTATATATCTTTAACCAACTGCTAAAACTACATTTGAAATGTCAAGTCTCAGGCTTTTACTTGGATTGATCCCCTCCACGTCGAAAATTGAACAGGCTGAAAAAGCGCTGACCGATGAATATGAAAAACTAAAGTCATTCGCCAAATCGGAACTCCTCGACAAGTATACCGGGCTACACGAACTGGTTAACTCGTCGGCTTTCGTTCAGAAGAAAAAGGAAATTGAATCTCTTAACTTCAAAAACTCCGAAGAGTATACTAAGGAGAAGGAATTCCTGTCGCTGCAGAAGGCAAAAGATATCGTCTTGTACTTTAAAACAATTTCAGGCTCCATGCTGAAACGGTTTAAGGAACTCGACGGATCGCAGAAAATAAGGGATTTCGGGGAACTCGAGAACTTCATCAAGTCGAATGCATTCAGACAACGGCAGAAGATGAAGCCAATTACATTCAAGGATTCCGATGAATACAGGAAATTCATTGAATACAAATCCCTCCAAAAGGATCAGGAGATAAAAGCCTTCCTCAAAGCCGGAAAGAATATTCAGAAAACAAAGGCAATAGAACGATTCGAGGAACTCGAAAAATTCATAAACAGCTCCGAATTCCTCGCCAAAAAGAACATGAAACCTATCACGTTCAAGGATTCCGAGGAATATAAAAAGCTGACTGAATACAACCGCCTTAAGGAAAGCCCCGATATTAGCGATTATTTCAAGTTCAAGGGATCGAAGGAATATTCCAATTTCCTGAACGTCGACGGATCGGCCCGCCTCGCCAGATACAATGAACTAAAGGACTACCTGGCAACTCCCGGGTTCAGGGACAGAAAGAATTACCTCCTCGATACAAAACGCTTTGAAAAAACACCTGAGTTCAAAGACCTTCAGGAATACCAGAGACTTCAGAAGAATGAGGACATTGTCTGGTACTTCAAGGTAAAGGATTCAAAGAAATTCGATGAGCTGAAGAAATATGAGCTTACATTTACAGACGATTTCAACGGCGATTCGCTCGACACCGGAAAATGGCTCACAAGTTTCTACTGGGGAGACAAGCTTCTCAAGGACAACTACTCTGTCGAAAACGACCTGCATGCTTACACAGGAAAGAACGTAGAGGTCAGAAACAGCCTTCTCAAGATACATACAAAACCGGAGAGGACCGAAGGTAAGGTGTGGTCCGCAACAACAGGCTTCAGAACAAAGGAATTCGCCTATACTTCGGGGATAGTGAACTCCGGAAAGAGCTTCAGGCAGAAATACGGCATCTTCTCGGCCAAGATCAAACTGGGAAACCCTGCTGCAAGGAATAATTTCTGGATGCTGTCCGACAAAATCACCCCTCACATTGATATCTGCCGTACATCAAACAACAAGGTATGGACCGATTTCGTGGCAGATCCCGGTCGTTTCTCCAAAGCATCGATCGGCCCCAGATATTCAAACGACTTCTATATCTACACCCTCGAATGGACCCGTGATATGCTCGTTTGGAAAATTAATGGACAGGAAATAGCACGCCAGACATCCAACGTCCCGCAGGAACCAATGTATGTGCTGCTGGCAGGCGGTGTCGAAACTCCCATCAGCGGGATGACATCGATGGAGGTGGATTGGGTGAAGGT
>CAZKTX010000086.1:0-10257 GCA_964555805.1 uncultured Rikenellaceae bacterium | reverse complement strand
CCTCGCACTGGGTCGGGTTGACCTTGCCGGGCATGATCGAGCTGCCCGGCTCGTTGGCCGGCAGGCGCACCTCGGCCAGGCCCGCGCGCGGGCCGGAGCCGAGCAGGCGCAGGTCGTTGGCCAGCTTCATCAGGGTCACCGCCAGGGTCTTCAGCGCGCCGGACAGGCTGACCAGCGGTTCGTGGCCGGCGAGGGCGGCGAACTTGTTGGGCGCGCTGACGAACAGCTGTCCGGACAGCTCGCTGATCTCGCGGGCGATGGCCTCGGCGAAGCCCTGTGGCGCGTTCAGGCCGGTGCCCACCGCGGTGCCGCCCTGGGCCAGCTCGCCGACCGCCGGCAGCGCGGCGTGGATGGCGCGGTCGGCGTGCTCGAGCTGGGCGACGAAGGCCGACAGCTCCTGGCCGAAGGTGATCGGCGTGGCGTCCATCAGGTGCGTGCGCCCGGTCTTGACCAGCTCGCGGTGGCGCTGTGCCTGCTCGGCGAGGCCGTCGCGCAGCTCGTGCAGCGCCGGCAGCAGTTGCCCGTGCACCGCCAGCAGCACGGCGATGTGCATGGCGGTGGGGAAGCAGTCGTTGGAACTCTGCGCGCGGTTGACGTGGTCGTTGGGGTGCACCGGCTGCTTGCCGCCGCGGCCCTGGCCGGCCAGTTCGTTGGCGCGTCCGGCGATCACCTCGTTGACGTTCATGTTGCTCTGCGTGCCGCTGCCGGTCTGCCACACCACCAGCGGGAACTGGCCGTCGTGGCGTCCGGCCAGCACCTCGTCGGCGGCCTCCTCGATCAGCGCGGCGATGTCCGCCGGCAGGGCGCCGCTGCGTGCGTTGACCCGCGCGGCGGCCTTCTTGATCAGCGCCAGGGCGTGGATCACCGCCAGCGGCATGCGCTCGCTGCCGATGGCGAAGTTGATCAGCGAGCGCTGGGTCTGCGCGCCCCAGTAGGCGTCGTCCGGGACCTCGATCGCTGAGATAGCGGGGCAGGCAGTGACAATATTCAGGGGGGAACTGGCAGCTCCATGACCCCCATTTATTCCAGGTAATAATTAAATCTAATCACTTTATATTTCAATTATGGAAAAAGATCCCGAAACTATTATCATTGAACTGGGGCTCGAACTGCCTCCTGCTCCCAAACCGATGGGTGTTTATAAACCTGCACTTATAGCAGGCAACTTCCTGTATATCTCCGGCACCGGCCCCTTCAAATCAGATGGCTCACTGATAAAGGGAAAGGTCGGAGCCAGCCTGACCCTTGAGGAAGGAAAATTTGCCGCCCGGCAGGTAGGGCTTGCTATGCTTTCAATAATAAAGGCCAATATCGGTGATCTTAACAGAATCCGCAGGATAGTGAAGACTCTTGGAATGGTGAACTGCACACCTGAATTCGAACAGCACCCTGCCGTTATTAACGGATTCAGCGAACTCATGGCTGAAGTGTTCGGCAGTGATAACGGAATTGGTGTGAGAAGCGCTGTTGGTATGTTTCTTCCATCGGGAATACCTGTGGAGATTGAAGCAATGTTCGAACTTAAAGGCTGACACTGTGATTATGTATTCAGATCAATGGTTCAGAATATCAAATCCGGACGAGGTCAATTCTCCCGCACTTCTTGTTTATCCTGATAGGATCGGGGAAAACATTGACAGAATGATTGCTTCGGTTCAGGATAAATCTCTTCTGTGGCCGCATGTCAAAACTCATAAGATGCCTGAAATTGTCCGTATGATGATTAAACGCGGCATCACAAAGTTTAAATGCGCCACGATTGCAGAAGCCGAGATTGCCGCAGAATCACGACCTGATGAGATACTGCTTGCCTATCAGACTGTTGGGCCCAATATAGGAAGGTACTTTGAGCTTCAGAAGAAATTTTCCGGAGTATCCATTTCATGCCTTGTCGATAGTGAGGAAGTTGCAGCAAAGCTTTCTGAAATGTCTGCCGTTTATGGCATACCGGCCAAAGTATGGATTGACATAAATAACGGTATGAACAGGACCGGGATAGCTCCTGGACAGAAAGCACTTCATCTGTTCGGAATTCTGAAAAACCTCCCGGGCATTGATCCTCTGGGTCTCCATGTGTATGACGGCCATTTGCATGAGAGCGATTATGCGATCAGGAAGCAAATGTGCGATGAAGCCTACGGAACTGTAGAACCAATGATAGCGGAGCTGAGGTCCCAAGGTTATAATATAAGGATTATTGCCGGAGGAACGCCAACTTTCACAATTCATGCAGCCCGTGAGGGCGTGGAAGTAAGTCCGGGCACTGCAACCCTGTGGGATTACGGTTACAGCACCTCCTTTGCCGATCTTCAGTTTCTTCACGCGGCTGTTCTGCTTGCAAGGGTCGTGAGCAAGCCGGCCGAAGGGTTTGTATGCATTGATCTGGGAACAAAGGCTGTAGCTTCCGAGATGGCTCATCCCAGAATAAAGATCCTGGGAATTGAAGATTACGAATTTGTAACCCACAACGAGGAACATATGGTTATCAAACCCGGAAACCAGGAGAAACTGAACATAGGTGATATCCTCTACTGCATTCCCTTCCATATATGCCCGACAGTCGATCGCTATAATAAAGTATATGTTGCTGAAAAAGGGAAGGTGACGGGAGAATGGGAAGTTAAAGGAAGAAACCGGAAGATCACAATATGAAGGCGTGAAGAGGTGAAGGCGTGAAGGCGTAAAGGCAAGAAGTTGGCAGTTGGCAGTCAGTCAGTTGGCAGTCAGCAGTCGGCAGTAGTTGCTCTGTGTCCTGAGCCCTGAGCCCTGTGCCCTGCGCCGCGTACCGCATGCCGCTGAAAACCAGCATTACCTGTACAGGTAAACAAATCCCCTGTATTGTTTGCTGTCGTATTCAACATCATCCCAGCCGAGGGCTTTGATAATATAGTAGTAAACTCCGGGGCTTGCTTTTGCTGATGTGTTTCCAACGTTGCCGTCCCATCCGTCCCATTCTTTCAGAATCGGTCCTTCTCCATGGAAATCATACACTTTTGTGCCGTTACGGCTGAACACAACAACGCTCACAGACCTCAGCGAGCGCTTGTCGATCATGAATTTGTCGTTAAGGCCGTCTTCATTAGGAGTGAAAACATTTGGTATTGCAAGCGCCGAGGGTTCCACGACAATGTCGTCGATCCTCAGTGAATCGACACAGTGAAGCTGGCTCTCAACAGTAAGCTTCACCGAATACTTGTCCGGGATATAATATGTATGTGGCCCCGGGTCTTTCTCAGTCGACACCGAATCATCGCCGAATTCCCATAAATAAGTTGCAGCCCTTACAGACTTGTCAGTGAATGTCACCTCGAGAGGCGCCTCACCGCTTGCAGGACTTACAGTGAAATCGGCCTTTACATGGATCGACTCGTAGAAGAATGTTGCCTCGCTGCTGCATCCCAGACTATTCACTTTCAGCTTGTAGGTCACATCCTCAAGAGGCGGCATGAAAGTAATCGGGTTCAGCTCAATCGAAGGATAGGGTATTACAGATTCAGGGTCGGATGACCATGTAAAAGTCAGCTCGTTTTTCATTCCCTGTATATTCCCGTTTGCAGGGTCCCTGTAATTAAATCTTCTTATAACCGACGAAGTGTCGCCGTCGAGCGCCACATAGTCACATGTGTTGTTAGCAAGCCGTGCCGATGCTCCGGGCGGGCTGTCATAAAAAATCCATGCGGTAAGCGATGCGCTGTAGCCCAGGCTGTTGCTTATATTAACCCGGTATCCCCCCTCCCCCAGTCCGGTGGCTGTTGAGTTCATAACTCCGGTTTCCGTACTGACCGGCACAGTAAAGCCCCCTGTGGCATCGCTCCATCTGAACCACGAGAATGTGAACGGACCCGTTCCCCCGGGACTTACCGCGTTCAGAGATGCAGAAGTGGTTCCCTGTGAATTGCAGTAAAAGAAGATGGGATCCTTGACGGCAGGTGCTGAAGGATAGTTTGTGTACCTCACCGAATTCATCCCCGGAGCTGTAAGCTGGCCCATCGCAACAGGGGATAACAGTATGGCTGCAATCAATAACCGGATTCGCACGCGCTCTTTTTTCTTGTAAAGTTCATGATTCAACCTAATAACGTTATACCTGAATCTTTGTTATAACGAGTTACAAGTATAAGATAATGTTGATAAGTTTGGAAACCAAGTTATCAACATCAACCACATCAGAAGCAGTATTTATTAAATTTGCGCAACCCGTTAAGCTGTAATCAAACCGGTTAATGACAGACAAATACCTCGAGGAACTGAATGAAGCTCAGAGGCTTGCAGTAATCAATACTGAAGGTCCGGCCCTTGTAATTGCAGGAGCAGGTTCAGGCAAAACCAGGGTTCTCACCTACCGGATTGTCCATCTTCTCCGCCAGCAAGTGCCAGCATGGAGTATCCTTGCGCTTACTTTTACAAACAAGGCTGCGGGCGAGATGAGAGAAAGGATCTCGTCGCTTGTTGGTCCTGAAGTGGCAAAGTTTATATGGATGGGAACTTTCCACTCCATTTTCGCCAGGATTCTGAGGGCCGAAGGCACACGCCTCGGGTACAAATCAAATTTTACTATATACGATTCCGCCGACTCGAAAAGTCTTATCAGGTCGATAATCAAGGAAATGGGTCTCGACGACAGTGTTTACAAACCCGGCGTAATAGCGTCCAGGATCTCTGCGTCGAAAAACAATCTCGTAACAGCAAGCATTTACGCTTCTGATGCCGGCCTTCAGGAATATGACAAAGCAGTCAGGATGCCGCTTATGTACGAAATTTATAAATCGTACGCCGCCAGATGCTTCAGGGCAAATGCAATGGATTTTGACGACCTGCTGCTGAATACAAATATCCTTTTCAGGGACTTCCCTGATGTTCTTGCCTCCTTTCAGGAAAAATTCAATTATGTACTTGTAGACGAATACCAGGACACAAATTACTCGCAGTACCTGATTGTGAAGAAACTGGCTGCCGCCCGCCGGAATATATGCGTTGTAGGCGATGATGCCCAGAGCATCTACTCTTTCAGGGGAGCCAGGATTGAGAACATACTTGAATTCAGGAACGACTATCCCGAATACAAGTTGTTCAAGCTCGAGCAGAACTACAGGTCGACCCAGACAATAGTAAATGCGGCCAACACTGTAATTGCAAATAACGAGGGGCAGATCCGGAAGAATGTTTACTCCAAAAACGAATCCGGCGAAAACATCCAGGTAATGCAGGCTCTGACCGATACCGAGGAAGGATTCAATATAGCTTCCGATATTTTCGATAAGAAATACTCACGTCAGCTTAACTGGTCCGATTTTGCAATCCTCTACCGCACCAATGCACAGTCGAGGATATTTGAGGAGACTCTCAGGAAGAAAAACATACCTTATAAGATATACGGAGGCCTCTCTTTTTATGAGAGGAAAGAGATCAAGGACATTCTGGCATACTTCAGGATGGTTATAAATCCTGAAGACGAGGAGGCTCTGAAACGGACAATCAACTACCCGAAGAGGGGGATCGGCGACACAACCGTGACAAGGATATTCGAGCTTGCTGCAGAAAATAATACATCGGCCTGGCAGGTAATTACCGGAAACGCCGGAGGCTTGTCACAGTTCAACCATGGCACTGCTGCAAAAATCCTTTCTTACACCGATCTTATAACTTCATTCCGGAGGGATTCCACTGATACCGAGGCGTTCATAAAGGCAAGGGAAATTGCGATGGGATCGGGAATAATAAGGGAACTCAGGGAAGGCAAATCGCCCGAGGAAGTAAGCCGTTATGAAAACCTTGAAGAGCTGCTTAACGGCATAAAGATATTTACAGAGTCGGCCGAAACCAATGGAGAACCGACATCCCTTGAAGCCTACATGTCAACTGTATCGCTGCTTACGGATCAGGACAATGAAAAATCAGAGGACCGCGACAAGGTAACCCTGATGACTATGCATTCAGCAAAGGGACTTGAGTTCAGGCATGTATACATTGTCGGAATGGAGGACACACTTTTCCCCTCACCCCTTTCGGCAGGAAATCCACGGGAACTTGAGGAAGAAAGGCGGCTCTTTTATGTTGCACTTACACGTGCAGGAAAAATGGCAACCCTGAGCTATGCCCTTAACAGATACAAGTGGGGCAATCTCGAACGAAGCGGTCCCAGCAGGTTCATTCTTGAGATGGACAAGAAATTCCTCGATTATCCTCAGACCGGAGGTAAGCCATTCACCCACAAACCGGAACGTACTGAGCAGGAGCCCCGTTCCGGGAGCCGGGAACAGGTCACGTACACAACCCCTTCAAAATTAAGGAAGATCACGGCTCCGAAGTCTTCATATTCAGCACCGGCAAGTATTGTCTCCGCCGCCGGAGATTTCTCTGCGGGCGACAGTGTAAGTCACGAAAGATTCGGTAACGGAATAATAGTTTCGATCGAAGGAGAACCACCGAATACAACTGCAACAGTCGACTTTAATGTACACGGAAAGAAGAAACTCCTGCTCCGCTTTGCCAAACTGACTAAAAACTAGAATCCTGACTATTTCTTGCCGGCCTGTCCGAAATTCATTTTGATAAATGAATAGCCTTCAGCGGATATCGAATGTTTGAAATTATCGTTTATCTCCTTCGTCTCCATTTTCATCTCGGGCTTGCCATTCTTGTCATAAGCTTCCAGTGCAAGCATCATCGAGTTCTCGAAACCCGGATTGCCGTAATAGCTCGGCATCCCTGTCTTGCCCCAGTTTCGTTTGTCTGCCTTGATCTTCACATCATTTGTCATCCACACATTTGAATAGCCATCCTCGCCTTCTTCAACAACCTTGTATTCATCGCACCGGTACCCGGCAATCACCTTTGAATTACCCGTTTTTGTAATCACGGGGGGCTTTTCCTGTTTACCATTCTGTCCTTTAGACTGGGCTTCCAGTTCCGATTCATCAGGTATTGTTGAAATAATGCCTGTTTTGGAACCTTCGCCCTGGATAAGTACCATGAAAGCACGGTTTTCATTGTCGAAAATAAAAGCGGTTGTAACAGTCTGCTGGTTATTGTCAGGATCATTTACCTTAACCTCAAATCCGGCGTTTGCAGAATTTGCATTGAAGTAAGTGAAATAGTCGGATTTGCTTACATCCTTCTTGTCGTAAGTCTCCATCACCATGTGGATCCTTCCTGTAAAATCGTAGACATCTTTGTGGGGGATATCTGTTTTACCTCCCAGCAAGCCACCCAGGCCCGGCCTGCTCTCAGCCGCCTGTTCATCCTGCTTTGTCTGGACTGCGGAGTCGGCCTTATTCTCGACAGCCTTGTTAATAGCCTTGTTAAGCCTGTTCTTGAGAGCTCCCCCTATTTGAGCATCTGTCGAAAACGGCAGTGCTGCAAGTAAGGAAAACACGATAATAAAAGTTCTCTTTTTCATTAAACCAGAGTTTTAGAAGTTGAACTATAAAAATAAGAAATATATGGAAATGTCCGATAGATATTTTGACGGAAGACCGAAGACAGAAGACGGATGGGGTGAGTGGGTGAGCGGGTGAGCGGGTGAAAATGTGAATTAGAGATGACTATTTGCCTTGCGCCTTACGCCTTGAGTCTTGCGTCTTGAGTCTTAAGTCTTGCGCCTTGCGTCTTGCGCCATCCCAAGCTAGTAAAACTCTGCTTAAATCTGCGAGAAACAAAAAATGCACTGATATCATATTAATACTATTTAAATATTATTTTAGTATCTTATATATATCTTTTTAATATAATAAATAATTCTGTATGTGAGTGTTTCAGGGGAAAAGCATTTTTAAAATTCAACTGTTCTTTAAGCCCCGTCAGGGGCATTACGTTTCAGGGCGGGGCAACGCCCCGTTTATGGTAATCCACCGGTCGTCAAGCCCCGTTTAGGGGCGAAATGATTTTTGTCGACTGGTCCATCTATTTCGCCCCTGACGGGGCTTTGCATCAATTGGATGCGATAAGGACGGGCTGAGCCCGTCCCTAAGTTATTCAAGGCCTAAGGCCTGAGTCTTGAATGGATCATCCTGATAATTAAGCCACAGCTTCCTGTACCTCAGCCGGCTTTTCCTTCTGAATAAGAATCGACTGGTAGAGTGACGCAAAAGAGGATGAAATCCACATTATTGCAGGAAGTATTCCAACTATAAGCATTAACAGGCCAAAGATAAAAATGAAAAATGAAGCGATTCCCATCGCGAATATCCTCCATCCGTGTCCCCTTGTCAGTTTCCAGCTGAGTTCCACGGCTTCAATTGGATCAAGTTTCTTGTCCATCACAATATAGGACACGAACACAAGCCTGCAGCCTATAATAATCCCGGGAATTATAAGCATAAAGATACCCATTACGACAAGCGCCGTAACAAGCAGATTGGCAAGAATAATATAAATGTAGTTTGTCCAGAATCCTTTTATGAGGTATTCAAAATCCGGCTTTTTGCCCCTTACTGCCTCCAGGAAGATAAAGTCGCCTCCGTAAGTGACTACAGGAGCCGCCAGGAAAGAGTAGGCAAGAGCGATCAGTCCGAAGAACACCCCCAGCATTCCGAGTGCGCCAAGGGCAAAGAGCTGCTGAAAGCCGTCACCGAAAAGATGGCCCCAGTCAGAAGGATTACCCGGCAGATTGTCCATGTTATACTTGAATCCGCTCCCGCTGAACGGGGCAGTAAGTATTACAAGTACAAGTGTCACAAGGAGCAGTCGCAGGAAATTATCGAGCATAACCCTGAATCCTGTACTGAAGCTGTTCCCGAAAGTGGGGACAAATGTGTAAGTTTTTGTGGTTTCCATTTTTACTATAATTATGTGATTTGATAATCTGAGATCAAATTTACTCCCTCCCTTTCGGACAGAAGCCAAACTATAGTAGTGAATTCAGCAGATTCCTACTAAGGTATGGGACCACTACTTTAGTTGTGAGGGGGATAAAAGCATCCTGTACTTCACTGAATGAAAATCCGGAATCCCTGATTCATTTACGGAATATTCTGAATATCTTTATGTCATGGTCCGGATAATCTATCTCCTCCTCTTTATTGTAACAGCGGCTCTGACAACCGCCGGTATAATTCTCACCTCAAGGCTGAGGAGCCGTTATAACACTGAGGTCTTCACTCCCCTGCTGTATTTCCAGGTATTCATTTACACTTTCGGTTTTTATGGGATATGGGGTCAGGCTGCAATTAATGCATTCCTTCAGACATCAGTCTCTCCGGCCCTGCTCGACAGGCTCCTTGATGTGGCCCTGCTGCTCGGCCTTCCATTTCTGATAGTAGCCTGGTTCATGCTGCTCAGGTTCACGGGCGGGCTTACCGGGAAAATTGTAAAAAGCAGATTGTTCATCGTCGTATTCCTGCTTGTCAATTTACTAATTCTCATGAGTCTGGTCCGGATAATTGCCGGAAAGGAAAATGCCGGAGCCAGTCCGGCGATGAGTTATTACTACATAGTCATGAACCTTATCCATTATTTCGTGGCGGCCTATCTGATCCATTTCCCATGGAAAGGACAGCAGGTGATCCACGATCAGGACAGGAAGATAATAGCTCCCGTGCTATTTATAATAATGATAGTTCAGTGCCTTCCCCTGCTTTTCCTGGAATCGGGAATGTTGCTCCGGTTGATTTTCATATTCGGATTTTTTGCAGGAAATATTTTCCTTCCTGTATATTTCAGTTATTTCACCCTTGCCCCTTCCTTTTCAACGATCAAAAAACCGGGAAACAAGGATTCCCTTGAAGATTTTTGCATTAAATACGAAGTCTCGCCCCGCGAATCGGACGTAATAAAAGAAATTTGCAACGGACTCAGCAACAAGGAAATATCTGAGAAACTATTCATAAGCCTTCAGACTGTTAAAGACCACACACACCATATCTACATCAAGACGAATGTGAGGAGCAGGGTTCAATTGATCAATCTGGTGAAGGAGGAGATGTAGGAAGGAGGTCTTGCAGGTCTTGCAGGTCCTGCAGGTCTTGCAGGTCTTCCAGGTCTTGCAGGTCTTGCACGACTTGGACGACTTACACGACTTGCATGACTTTCTTGACTTTCTTGACTTGCACGACTTGCACGACTTGCACGACTTGCATGACTTTCTTGACTTGCATGACTTTCTTGACTTGCACGACTTTCTTGACTTGCACGACTTTCATGACTTTCTTGACTTGCACGACTTGCATGACTTGCACGACTTGCATGACTTTCTTGACTTGCACGACTTGCACGACTTGCACGACTTCTAATCACTCCCTGAACTTCTGATAAACGATC
>CAZKTX010000085.1:2630-10462 GCA_964555805.1 uncultured Rikenellaceae bacterium | reverse complement strand
CTGGCTCTCCGACAGTTTTGCAATATCGATCTTGAGAAGAGTGTCGATCGACATATTGAAATATCCCGAGAATGAAACCAGTATATCTATTCCGGGCTGGGCCACGCCGTTCTCATACCCGCTGAGGGTTGAACGCTTCAGGTCAAGGGCCGCAGCAACATCATCCTGAGTGCGTCCCTTCCTTTTTCTTAAAAATTTTATGTTTGATGCGAAGTACATGAAAAAAATTGATTATATTGTAATCATTAGTTTGATTAATTTCTAATCAAATGTATTATATGTTTACGAGAAATGCAAATTTTTTAAAGAAAGTTTCTCATTTATAGTTGTTAGTCGGACCGGTTTTAAACAGTTACAGTCATTTTACAATGTTCATAGCAGGCAATACGGACAGATCTGTTCTCCATCTCGACATGGATACGTTTTTCGTATCGGTTGAGAGGCTTCGCAACAGCAGGCTTACCGGCAAGCCCGTCATAATCGGCGGCCTGTCGGACAGGAGTGTCGTATCGAGCTGCAGCTATGAAGCGCGAAAATTTGGTGTCAGTTCGGCAATGCCGATGAAGATGGCCAGAAGCCTTTGTCCGGATGCAATAATAATCAGGGGCGACATGGAGGCATACAGCAACTATTCGCATATTGTGACTGACATAATTGCCGGACGATCGCCCGTTTATGAAAAAGCATCAATCGATGAGCACTATATCGACCTGACGGGCATGGACCGCTTTTACGGGTGCTACAAATGGTCGCATGAACTCAGGCAGTGTATAATAAAAGAGACAGGCCTGCCTATATCGATCGGACTTTCGGTCAACAAGACAGTATCGAAGATAGCGGCAGGGGAAGCAAAGCCCAACGGCGAGAAGGAAGTGTCGGTTGAAAGGGTTCACCCCTTTCTCGATCCGCTGTCGATAAGCAAGATACCAATGGTCGGCCAGAAGACTTACCACACACTCCGCTCGATGGGAATCGCTACAATATACACCCTGAGGAACATTCCGGCCGAAATGCTTGAAACGCTCATGGGCAGGAACGGCATAGAAATATGGAAACGGGCCAACGGAATCGACTCCACTCCTGTGATGAGCTACTCGGAGCAGAAATCGATAAGCACCGAGCACACATTCGATAAGGACACAACCGACCTGGTCAGGCTTAACCAGCTTCTTTCCGGCATGGTTGAGAAGATTGCATACGATCTCAGAAAACAGGAGAAGCTCACTTCCTGCGTGACCGTAAAAATAAGGTACTCAAACTTCGATACCCACACCCTGCAGAAAAGAATAGCATACACCTCTTTCGATCATGTCCTTTCGGGGATTGCCAAAGAGCTTTTCGGCAGACTTTACCAGCGGCGAATGCTCATAAGGCTCATAGGTGTCAGATTCAGCCACCTTGTAAGGGGTGTTCAACAGCTCGATATGTTCGATGACACTCCTGAAAAGGTAAACCTTTACCTTGCCATGGACAATATCCGCAATCGCTTCGGACGTGATGCCGTACGCCGCGCCGTTGGCGTAATGACCGCTTCGGAAAGGGAGGAAAAAGTCCGGCGGCAACTCGAAAATGCCGTCAACGAACAGAAAATGATGGAGGAGCGATTGAAGAAATACATGATGTATGGACATTAAGGCGTAAAGGCGTAAAGGCACAAAGGCGCTAAGGTGCGAAGGTGCGAAGGTATGAACCATTACGCCGTTAGGCCATTATGCCGTTAAGCCATTTTTAAAATGTATATAAACTGTCATTCATATTACAGCCTTCGCTACGGGATGATGTCCGTCGAACAGCTCATTCAGAACGCTGTTGCGGCCGGAGAGGACTGCGTTGCAATGACCGACATAAACAACTCGACCGGTATCCCTGAATTTGCCGGCGAATGCATTAAAAACGGCATCAGGCCCCTTGCCGGGATAGAGTTCCGGAACGATAATGATCTGCTGTATATCTGCATTGCCCGGAACAATGAAGGACTGAGGGAACTTAACGAGTTCCTTTCAGCACACAACTTTGAAAAGACTCCCCTGCCCTTCCCTGCGCCTGAATTTTCGCATGCGTACTCAATATACCCGCTTTCCGGCATCCCCCAAAGGCCCCTGTTCGATAATGAACGTATCGGAATAAGACCTTCAGAGATCAACAGGCTGGTTACAATGCCGGAATCAGTCTCCAGAAACTCAATTGTGCTTCTTCAGCCTGTTACATTTGCTTCTGAAGATGACATCTTCATCCACAAAAGCCTCAGAGCTGTAGACAATAACATACTTCTTAGCCATCTGAAACAATCACAATGCGGCGCCGGGGATGAATTTTTCATGCCTCCCGGAAAAAAGAGCCGCCTTCTGCGCGAACACGAATGGATAATGAGGAACACCGCAAAACTGATGGGCGACTGTTCCCTGAACTTCGACCTTACAACTCTCAAGAACAAGAAAGTATTCTCGGCAAGCAGGTACGACGACAGGCTTCTGCTCGAAAAACTGGCATGGGACGGTATGGTGTACAGGTATGGCAGACATAATGCTGAAGCAGAAAAGAGAATCAGGCACGAACTTGAAATAATCGACAAGCTTGGATTCTCAGCCTATTTTCTGATAACCTGGGATATTGTAAGGTATTCAATGTCGAGGGGATTCTATCATGTGGGACGCGGCAGCGGAGCAAATTCAATCATAGCATACTGCCTTAAAATTACAAACGTTGATCCGATTGATCTGAACCTTTACTTTGAGAGATTTATAAACCCGAAAAGAAGCAGTCCTCCCGACTTCGACATCGATTATTCGTGGAAAGAGAGAGACGAAGTCATAGACTATATTTTCAAGAGGTACGGGAGAAAGCATACATCCCTGCTGGGCACTATAAGCACCTTCAGGGGCAAGTCGATAGTTCGCGAACTGGGAAAGGTCCACGGCCTTCCAAAGGAGGAGATCGATAACCTTATCGACAACCCGGCTTCGGAGGCAAACAGGAACGAGATATCAGGACTGATATTTTCAACCGGACTCAGGATAGCAGATTTTCCGAATATGAGGAGCATCCATGCCGGTGGCATCCTTATTTCGGAGGAGCCCATAACCTGTTACACTGCTCTCGACATGCCGCCCAAAGGATTTCCGGTCACTCAATGGGACATGTACACGGCTGAGGAAATAGGGTTTGAAAAGCTCGATATCCTGAGCCAGCGCGGTATTGGCCATATACGGGAAAGCGCCGAGATAATACTGAGAAACAGGTCAATAGATGTTGATGTCCATGCTATCCAGAAATTCAAGCACGACCCGAAGGTGATGGACCATCTGAGGAGAGGCGACACAAAAGGCTGTTTTTATATAGAGAGCCCTTCAATGAGAGGTCTTCTTCAGAAGCTCCGCTGCGACACTTACCCCGTCCTTGTGGCGGCAAGCTCGATAATCAGGCCGGGAGTTGCCCGTTCGGGAATGATGAAGGAATACATACACAGGTTCCATAACCCCGATAAGTTTGATTATATCCACCCGGTAATGAAGGAACAGCTTGAAGAGACATTCGGCGTGATGGTTTACCAGGAGGATGTGCTTAAGGTGTGCCATCATTTTGCCGGGCTCGACCTTTCCGATGCCGACACACTCAGGAGGGCAATGAGCGGAAAGCACAGGTCGAAGCAGGAAATGCAGAAGATTGTTGACAGGTTCTTCAGCAACTGCCGCGAAAAGGGTTACAGCGAAGAAATAACCCGTGAGGTATGGAGGCAGATCGAATCATTCGCAGGGTATTCGTTCTCGAAGGCCCACTCGGCATCCTATGCAGTCGAGAGCTTTCAGAGCCTCTACCTGAAGGCCCATTTCCCCCTCGAGTTCATGGTGGCGGTTATAAATAACTTCGGCGGCTTTTACCGGACATGGGTATACGTCCATGAGGCCAGAAGATGCGGCGCAGCCATTCATCCTCCGTGTGTAAACAAAAGCACCTACAAAACAACAATTTACGGATCGGATGTCTACCTTGGCTTCATTCATATTCAGAGTATTGAGGAAAAACTTGCCAGGTCGGTAGAAGTAATCCGAAACGAAGGAGGGCCTTTCACAAGTCTCAATGACTTCGTTGAAAGAGTCTGTCCCGGACTTGAACAGCTGATTTTGCTGATCCGTACGGGAGCATTCAGATTCACCGGCAAGAAGAAGGCAGTGCTGCTCTGGGAGGCCCACATGGCAATCAACGGGACAAGGCATGAAAACATCCGCCCTCTGTTTTCGCATCCGGTCCGCAGTTTTAACCTTCCCGACCTGGTGCACGACAGCCTCGATGATGCTTACGATGAGATCGAGCTTATAGGGTTTCCGGTTTCAATAAGCTGGTTCGACATGCTCGAAACATCATTCAGGGGTGAGATCATGGCAAACGATATGCTCAGCCATTGCGGTAAAAAAGTAAGGATGACAGGACACCTTGTCAATATCAAATATATTAAAACAATAAAGGGGGAATGGATGAATTTCGGATGCTTTATCGATCCGGAAGGCAACTTCTTCGATACAACTCATTTTTCACAGTCGCTCAGCAAGTATCCTTTCAAGGGAAGCGGAACCTATCTTATTCTTGGAAAGGTTGTGGAGGAGTTCGGTTATCCCTCTCTCGAAGTCGAAAAGCTTGCAAAACTTCCCGTTAAACCCGACAAGAGATACTGATTCAGGTCATTGGAACCCCTCCACCCCGCATTATGTCATCACCTGACGATCCCCTGAAGATGGATGCATCTGATGCCACCGACATGTGCCTGAATCCAAGAAACCAGAAGTAGATAAACAATGGAATGAATATAGCGAGGAAAAGCGGGGAATTGGCCATCAGCAGAAAATCATACAATCCGTGAAACACGAATGGCAGGAAGAAGGCAAGCAGCAGATATATTCCCCTGTACTTTGGATAGAATTTTGCCATTCCGAAATAGTAACCCATTACTACTCCAAACAGTGCATGAGCCGGCACAGCTGTGAGCGCTCTTACGAGCCCGACGGAATAACCTCCGGATATTACATAAATGATATTCTCTATTCCTGCAAAACCAAGCGAAATGTAAACTGCATACACAATACCGTCGAACCGTTCATTGAAATGCCTGCTCTTCCAGAAGAACAACAGAAAAGCAAGGTATTTCATTCCTTCCTCGGTTAACCCTGCAACCACAAAAGCTACATAGGCAGCATTCGGGATGCCTTCGAGGTTCTCCGAAGGTATCTGGAGAAGTCTCTCAATCAACACTACAGGTAACACAATAACAACACCTGCCAATAAGGCTTTTAAAAGAAAAGAAATTGGCTCCTTTTCATACTTGTCCCTGTTGTAGATATAGAATGCGATGATCAGGATTGGTGCAAGCGAAATAAATAACAGATTATTGAACATGGGGATTGTCGGTTTAGGTTTTGTATTCGGGTTCAGAGATATGCCTTCAGTCGCTGGTCTGTCTCGAAACCTTCAGTATTCCTTTAATTGACTGTATCTTGCGGATTATTCCATAAAGAATATCATTATTTGGAACCATAATGCTCAGTGTCCCTTCTGAAAAGCCATCTTCGATTTTGTAGCTGAAGCTTCTGACAGTCACATTGTAACCTGCGATTACATCGGCAATCTTGTTTCCGATACCGATATCCTCTATCCCTGTCACTTTGATCAGGGCGGCGAATGTCGGCGCCCCCTTTGCCTTGGTCCACCTGGCCGACACAACCCGGTATGGGTAGCGCGCCATCAGGTTATGAGCATTGGGGCAGCTTGTCCGGTGGATTTTAATCCCTTCCGAGATTGTAACAAATCCGAAAATAGGGTCACCGAAGACAGGATTGCAGCATCTTGAAAGCTTGTAGTCAAGACCGTCAACCTTTTCCTCGATAACAAGGTAATCAGAAAATACTGAAGTATCTTGTTCCTTCACTTCCTTTTCGGGAATCACAGGAGCCTGGACAGCAGGATGATCATCCTTCTCGTCCCTGAGCAATACTTCCTTAATTTCAAGCAGGTCGAGCTTCCCCGATTCAATGCTGCAGTAAAGGTCCTGAGCATTTTTGAAATCATAATGATTTATTAGTTTCTGGATGACTGTATCGCCGTAGCTGAGTTTCCAGTTCTTAAGCCGGCGCATCAGGATCTCCTTGCCTTCAGCGGCCGATTTTATCTTTTCCTCACCCAGCGCCTGTTTGATTTTTGCCTTTGCCTTGCTGGTAATCACGAAGGACAGCCAGTCCTGCTTTGGTTTCTGATTTTTTGACCGCAGTATTGATACATGATCTCCATTCTGCAGCTGATATCTGAGGGTTACGTTCCGTCCATTAACCTTACCTCCCACGCACGATGCGCCGACAGCAGTATGGATGTCGAAGGCAAAGTCGAGAAGTGTCGATCCTGCAGGCAGCTGGCGTAGGTCGCCTTTGGGAGTGAAGACAAAAACCTCATCGGTGTATAACCCCGACCTTACCTGGTCGAGGAAGGCATCATCTTCTTTTTCAGTCGATTCAAGTATCTCCCTCATTCTTGTGAGCCAGACATCCAGTCCGCCCTCCCCTTTTACGCCCTTGTATTTGAAGTGTGCCGCCAGTCCTTTTTCTGCTATCTCATCCATCCTTGTCGACCGTATTTGCACTTCCACCCATTTTCCCCTCGGCCCCACAACAGTTGTGTGAAGTGATTCATAGCCGTTCGACTTTGGAACCGATATCCAGTCGCGCATCCGGCTTGGGTTGGGCTGATAGAGATCGGTCACAACGGAGTAGACTCTCCAGCAGTCCGACTTTTCATTTTCCGGTTCGCTGTCTATTATAATTCTTACCGCAAATAAGTCAAAGACCTCATCAAAATCAACTCCCTGCTTTTTCATTTTAAGCATTATGGAATAAATTGATTTGGTCCGGCCTTTGATTGTATACTTAAGTCCAAGCTTGTCAAGCTTTTCCTTCAGAGGAGTTGAGAACTCCCTTATGAGTTTGTTCCTTGAAGCTGTAGTTTGCTTAATCCTTCCTTCAACATATTTATACTGTTCCGGTTCAAGGAATCTGACAGCAAGGTCCTCCATTTCCGACTTTATGTTGTAATACCCGAGCCGGTGTGCCAGCGGTGCGTATAGAAAATATGTCTCTGAAGCGATCGGAAGTTTATCCTTTTCGGGAGCATTGTCGAGGTTTCTCATATACTCCAGCCTCTCAACAAGCTTTATGAGTATTACCCGCACATCATCAGCCAGACTGAGCAAAAGTTTTCTGAAGTTCTCCGACTGATAAGAAGCCAAAGTTGAATCGATCCCTGAAATCCGGTTGAATCCCTGGAGTATCTCCACTACTTTTTTTCCGAACTCATTTTCGAGTTCCTGGGGTGTTATTGACAACCTCCCGTATGAATCGTGCAGAAGCGCTGTAATTATAGTGGTTGTACCTAACCCCATTTCTCCGGCAACAATTGATGCAACCGATAAAGCGTGCTCAATTTCCGGTTTTCCCGTGAGTATTGATTTTCCGGAGCAGGCCTCAATTGCAAGATCAAGGGCACGCCTGATTTTTCTGGTGTCGTCCGGCCCCAGAGTGCTTCCTGCCGATTTCAGCAGGGTATGATAGTCTCTGTATATTTTCCGGGGCTCACTCATAGTTAGTTACGGAAGAATGGATTCACCCATGAAAGTAACTAATTATGATGGATTATAGCAATTATTTATTTGAAAAAAATGAACTCCTCCAGGCAGAACAGACAGGTCAGCAGATTTAACTCCTTATATCACTTTTTTTCAATCTTGTCCAGATTTTCAAGCCCTTCAATACCCATATCATCCGACAGTTCTGAAATACTCTTCAGGTCGAGGTCAC
>CAZKTX010000085.1:0-2530 GCA_964555805.1 uncultured Rikenellaceae bacterium | reverse complement strand
CCTTCAATACCCATATCATCCGACAGTTCTGAAATACTCTTCAGGTCGAGGTCACCACGGATCGAAATCAGTGTATTGTTGCCAGGACCCCCGCTGATTACAAGAAGTTCAGAAATCCTTTCCCCTTTCTGCATTATAAGGAATTTGGTCTCATCTTTTCCCTCTTTAACCGCCATCAGCTCCTCATAGACTGACAGGTTGAGTTTTCCGGCAAGTTCCTTGTAGAAGTTAAAATTCAGGTTCATCAGGGAGTCGCTTACCGACAGTATTCTGATTGACGACAGCCTGTTGATCAAATCTCCTTCTTTCCCTGCATCCTTTCCGGCAAAGAGACTGAGGAGTTTTCCTGAAATTGATACTGTTGTAAAACCTTCCCTCTCGGAGTATTTGTCAAAGAATTCGTCAACTGCTTTGTTCTGCGCATTTACTGCCGCAGTCATGCAGATTGCAATAGTGAAGAATATAATTTTTTTCATTCCTGTTCTTTGTGTTTTGATGTTCATAATTCCTATTAAAGCTTTGTTCTATTGGTTTATTCCCTTTTTTTTTCTGAATTCCCCAGGGTTCTGAATATTGATTCTATTGGTTTCATTTTGTCTTCTATAATTGATGCCGATTTTCCTACGGCATCGAGAGTCCTGCCTGTTTCTTCCTGAAGGGCTCCAAGCTGTCCCAGCGCCCTTGTGCCCTCATTCATGCGGGAGGAAACGCTGTACAATATCTTCATTGCTTCGGCATAGGCCACTTCGGGGTCGGTGTAAGTGTCCCGGATATCAGGCCTGCGTTCGAAGAAGAAGTATGCTGCAGCAAGTATTAGCAAGGTTGCTGCAATCCCCGACAGAATGCTGTAGAAACTCCTGCGTCGCGGCACCGCTGTTTCTTTTTCTTCCCTGTCGATTGCAGCAAAAATCCTGAGTTCAAAGTCCGCCGACGGCTCAGGGATTACCTTCTTCATGATACTACTATAGCACCTGAAAATCTCCTGTTCAGCAAGGAGTTCCTCCGGTACGCCCGGTCCACTGAAATATTCTTTCAGAAGACGTTCTTCATCTATAGTACTATTACCATCATAGTACTTTGTAAGTAATTGTATTATTTCAGCCGGCTTCATTGTGTTTGTTTCCTGAATTCATCCCTTACGCTTTTTCTTGCCCTTGAAAGACTGACTCTCAGGTTATTTATATTTTGCCCCGTAATTTCCGCTATTTCTTCAAAGCTGAGTTCTTCAATATCCCGCATTCTTATAACCTCACCGTATTTTTCGGGAAGTTCTCCGATTATTCTGTTCATAATTTCCGAAGCTTCCTGTCTTTCAATTAGTTCCTGCGGCGACAGGGCCGGATCATGCAAGCCTGAAAAGGCTGTTTCACCGCCTTTGTCAATGAACCTGCGCTTTCTCAGCTGATCGATACAGTAATTTTTTACCATTGTCACTGCAAGTGCTTCAACACTTTCATATTCATCAAGTCTCGTTTTCATCTTCCAAAGTCTGACAAATACCTCCTGTACAGCATCTTCCGATTCCTCCCTATCGCCAAGAATACGGCAGGCCTGACTATAAAGTCTTCTGCCTGATGTAACCACCAGATTATCGAATTCGGTTCTTGTCATTGACAGAGAAGATATTATCCTTCCCGGCAAATATAGTTACATATTCCTTATAGTCCCGAAATCGTTAAGTTCCGGTGGTCTTTTCCAGCCTCCCGGCCAAAATCCTCCGCCTCTTCCACAGTTATTCTACCTTTTACCTGCATGATGAAATTATCATCACCGCCTCCGATAAGAAGAAATTCCCTTATCACCTTTCCGTCCATCCTGACAAGCATCCTGATGTCCTGGTCCTTCTCCCGAAAACTCATGAATTCCTCATAATTCCTCAAATTCCTGTCGCGCTTAATGAAATCCATAAAATTGGCCGGGTTACTTTCTTCGTCCTGCGGGATCAGTATTCTGACCGAGGTCACCTCATTGGGCCATGCTTTCCTGCCGCAGCAATCATCATCCGATCTTAATTTCTTCAATAAACTGCCTGAAATTGTCAGGTTAATGAATCCATTGTCGTCTGAATTCCTCTCAAACAGCTCATCAACCGACCTCTGCCCAAAAAGAGTGGCCGTAATGACTGAACAAAAAATAATTCCAATAATTCTTTTCATGGTTACCCGGTTTTATCTTAATATTAGTCTGTTTTCCGGATGACGTATGAGGAAGTATTTCATTACAGTATTTCCGAAAAAAAGTGGAAATAAAACAAAGAAGTATTTTTGCTTTAGAATATTTTTCTTCTAACTTTGCACCGCAAATTTATGAGGCTGATTGATTGGCTTTATCCGCAACCTGCAGAGGAGTAAAGCCTCAGAAAAAAGTTCTTTAAAAAACAATGAAAAACAGCCGGCTCTGGCAGAAGAGTATAAATTGATGCTGAAAGCCTGCAAAAGAAAAATATATGGCCTGATTTAGTAGCTCAGTTGGTAGAGCACATCCCTTTTAAGGATGGGGTCCTGGGTTCGAGCCCCAGCTAGATCACAAA